>JAFDYM010000425.1 GCA_018267435.1 Bacteroidota bacterium
CTTCAACCTATAATAAAACACAAGCGATAAAAGGAAAGATGCAAAGGATACATACAGCATATTTTCCTTGCCTAATACTACTATAAAAACAGGTACGGCTGAGTAGCCTATAATCTTGGCAGGTATATCGCCTGCGCCTATCATACCGAACAAGCGCTTACTTTGGCGTATATCGAACAACAAGGCAGCTAAGCCCCAAAATTCCAAATTGGTGAGTAGGTATATAACGTAGTACCAACTAAATATGAGGAAGAAGAACCAAGCGCCTTCGGTAGCGAAAAAGTTGAGCCTAATAGCTAGTATGCTGAATGCTACAAAGATGATGATGCCTGGCACCAGCTTCTTTATTTCTACGGCGTGCTCTACCTTGCTATATACCCAGCCTGTAATCCATAACAGCACCGCCGAAAACAAATACACCTTCGGCAATTCGGTAATTTCAAATTTGGTGAGGAAGAAGGTAAACGCTACTGTATTGAATATAGCCACGCCTACACCCTGAAAAAACTGCAGCCAAAACAAATTGCTAACTAGCCAGGCTTCGCTACTGCGAATATTCAATAGGGCTAGTACTTTGTTACGCATAATATCTCCGTTGTCTAAGGGCTAATTTATGCTTTCTTCTGCTTCTCTACTATCTTCTTTTTATAAAATGCTTTATCGGCTGCATACACTACCTTGTTGAAGGTGGCGTATACTTGCCCAGCCTCATCCTCATACTGTATTGGCAGATCAAAACTATACTCGCCGTTCTCTGCTACTTTTTGGCGTATCTCTGCTTCCAGTTCATCAGTTATCAAGAAGCGGCACTTTACCTGATTGGTTATAGGGCGCACAAATTTCATGCTCGCGCCTTTATCCCACACCACATAGTTTTTGCCCAGCACCTCCATTAGCATCAACATAAAGTATGGGTCGACAGAGCTATAGATACTGCCACCAAACACCGTGCCTACACGGTTGCGCGTACGTATATTCAGCTTCAGGCTTACGTGCAGTTCTTTAAAGTCGCCTGCTATAAACTCAACCTTGCTGCCCGTACACCATATACATGGCCAAAAATTAAAACCCCAACGGAATTTGCGGGATTTTGAAGATTCTGTTTTGTCGGTTGGATATAGCTTATTCATAAATCGCTCAGTTTGCTTTTTCAGTTTTCACCTTTCACTCTCTTTTCTACCTTCACACTATAAAACAAAGTCATTTATGTCAACCCAAGTTAGGGACAATACAGTCATACTACAGAAATACGCCAAGCTATTGGTTAACTATTGCTTAGCTGTAAAAGCAAACGATAAAGTCTACATCAATTCATCGTACCTAGCCGAGCCGCTACTTAAGGAAGTGGTGAAGGAAACTTATATAGCAGGCGGCATTCCTATTCTTAACATAGAAATAAACGGACTAGGCAATGCAATGCTTGACTATGCCAGCGATGAGGCACTTAGTTGGGTAAACCCGATGAAGAAGCACATCATGGAAAACTTCGATTGCTACCTAAATATACGTGCGCCATTTGCCAAAGGCGATGATGAAGCCGAGCCAAGCAACCCCGAAAAATATAAGCTAGCGCAGAAGGCACAACAAGAAATTAACCGTATATACTTCGATAGGATAGGCAATGGCAGTATGCGCCGCTGCCTTTGCCAATACCCTACCCAAGCAGGTGCCGATGATGCGGAAATGACATTGGAAGAGTACGAGCAATTCGTTTTTCAAAGCTGCTACTTGTATGATGAAAACCCAGTAGAAAAATGGCTGGAGGTACGCAAGAAACAACAAGTGTATGTAGACTACCTGAACAAGGCTGACAAGATACACTACAAGGGCCCGAACATCGACATCACCTTCTCGGTAAAAGACCGCGTGTGGATGAATAGCGATGGCCGTGCCAATATGCCAAGCGGCGAGGTGTTCAGCGCGCCTATAGAAGATACCGTAAACGGCAAGGCATACTTTAGCTACGATACTATATACATGGGTAAAGATGTAAAAGGTGTAACGCTGGAGGTAAAAGACGGACAGGTAGTAAGTTGGGATGCCGAACTGGGCAAGGATGTGCTTGACAAAGTGTTTGCCATAGAGGGAGCCCGCTATTGGGGCGAGGTGGCCATAGGCACCAATTACAACATACAACGCACTACGCGCAACATTCTTTTCGATGAAAAGATAGGCGGCAGCATACACATGGCAGTAGGGCAAAGTTACAAGCAGTGCGGCGGCAAAAACGAAAGTACCGTGCATTGGGATATGATAACCGACATGAAAAATGGCGGCGAAATATGGGCCGATGGCGAGAAGATATATGAGAATGGCATGTTTCTGATATAGAATTGTTAAAGTTTAGAAATTGCCAAAAGGGCAAGGCTGTCAATAAGTTACAGTCTTGCCCTTTTGCTTTTTAGCCACATAAATTAACCCCTTTGCTGACCAACATCACTGCTTATTTACGTTAACATCATGTTTATATCGTAAATATTACGTAGCTTCGCGCCGCAAATTCAAACATGAACGCAGCTTTTATAGCATTTCATACAGCAAACCACTACGAACCTCCCTTGCCTGAGGGGTTCTTCAACTGCTAATATCTAGCAGCGGCTCTCCTATTATTTTTAGTTTGTTGAATTTTCTTTGAATTGATAAGTACGATTATGAAAAACCAGAATATACGTAACATTGCTATTATAGCACACGTTGACCACGGCAAAACGACGCTGATGGACAAAATTCTTCACCAGTGCGCGCTTTTCCGCGACAACCAGCAAACAGGCGAGTTGATACTAGATAACAACGACCTTGAGCGTGAGCGTGGTATAACCATCCTTGCCAAAAATGTGTCGGTTGAGTACAAGGGCGTAAAGATCAACTTGATCGACACTCCGGGCCACGCCGACTTTGGTGGCGAGGTAGAGCGCGTGTTGAACATGGCCGATGGTGTTCTTTTGCTAGTAGATGCGTTTGAAGGCCCTATGCCTCAAACACGCTACGTATTGACTAAGGCACAAGCCTTGGGGAAAAAGCCTATCCTAGTCATAAACAAGGGAGATAAAGAAAACTGCCGCCCAGACGAGGTACACGAAATGGTGTTCGACCTAATGTTTGCACTAGAGGCGAACGAAGACCAGTTGAATTTCCCTACCGTATACGGTGCAGCTAAAAAAGGCTGGATGGGCCCAGACCCTAAAACACCTACCAACGATGTAGTGTACCTATTGGATACTATAATTGAACACATACCAGCACCAACGTATAATGAAGGTACCTTGCAATTGCAAGTTACTTCGCTTGACTATAGCGCTTACATAGGCCGTATAGCCGTAGGCCGCGTAGCACGTGGTGTAATAAAGGCCAACGAGCCGGTAATGCTAATGAAGCGTGACGGCCGTGCCATAAAGAGCCGTGTGAAGGAACTTTATAGTTTCAGCGGTTTGGGTAAGCTAAAAGTAGAGCAGGTAGAGTGTGGCGATATATGCGCCGTAGCAGGTATAGAAGGTTTCGAAATTGGCGATACTATTGCCGACTTTACAGCACCTGAGGCACTAGCACCTATACATATCGACGAGCCTACCATGAGCATGATATTCACTACGAATACATCTCCATTCTTTGGTAAAGAAGGTAAGCACGTTACGTCGCAAAAAATACGCGAGCGCTTGAACAAAGAGCTTGAGAAGAACCTAGCCTTGAAGGTAGAAGACACTGAAAGCGCAGATACATTCCGCGTGTTTGGTCGTGGTATCTTACACTTGTCAGTATTGATAGAAACTATGCGCCGCGAAGGTTACGAGCTAAGCATAGGTAACCCACGCGTACTAGTGCGTGTAATAGATGGCCAGAAGAACGAGCCATTCGAGATATTGACCATAGACTGCCCTGAAGAAGTAGCAGGCCGTTGTATAGAGCTAATAACCCAGCGCAAAGGCGATATGCTGATTATGCAGCCTAAGGGCGACATGATGCACTTGGAGTTTGAAATACCTAGCCGTGGCATTATAGGCTTACGTACCTTGATATTGAACGCTACTGCAGGTGAGGCTATAATGGCGCACCGCTTTAAAGAATACAAGCCATGGAAAGGCGATATACCTCAGCGCTTGAACGGTACACTAATAGCTAAAGAAGCTGGCCGTGCTACTGCTTACACTATGGATAAGCTAGCTGACCGTGGTAAATTCTTTATAGAGCCGGGTGTAGAAGTATACGAAGGCCAGATAGTAGGCGAGTACACTAAAGATAGCGATATAGTAGTGAACGTAACCCAGGCTAAGCAGTTGACCAACTTCCGCGCTGCGGGTACCGATGACAAGAGCACCTTGCCACCGCCAGTACGCATGAGCCTTGAGGAGACTATGGAGTACATACAAGAAGACGAGTACGTAGAGGTAACACCGCTATCTATCCGTTTGCGTAAAGTGTACTTGAACGAGAACGACCGCAAGCGCTACGCTAACAAGAACAATTAAGCATTTTAGTTTTAGGTTAAATATAAGCCGCCACGAGTTCAACCTCGCTGGCGGCTTTTTTTATTGGTAGAGGGGGGGTATCAAAAAAGCCAATTTCTTAAAAAACTGCTACCTCCCCCCTAGCGCAATACATTAAGGGTGAATAGATTATACAAAATGAGTGATACCACCCCTGGGAAATTGAGGTTTAGCGAAAGATGTTATATCGTAAAAACAAGCACTATGTTTTCTATTTAGCGACACTTGATTTTTTGTGTGCTAATTGCTTGGTTGGGCTTCGTTGGCACGAGCGGACGCTCGCGCCAGTGGTGGGCATTTGCCGATTTCTAGGTTAATGTTTGAATAAATGTTCTCATTGTATTTACTGAAGTATCTAGTTGCACCGTGGTGAATCTCACATTATGAGTATTTTCAGGATGATGGATTTGATGCCTGACATATTCTGTTAGAGAGATGTTTTCAGAGGTTGTTGTAATGCCATCTCTCTTAAGTTTGAGATACGGCATAGTAGGTTGACCCGCCTTAAAATTTGCTATTTCACCTTTCATTTCAATGTGTCCGTATAATTCGTTATGGTATTCTTCAGTTACTTCAGAGAATGCTAAATAGTTAACTTCATTTAAAGAAGGATATGGTAAGCTGCCCGGCATAACCTTTTCTACGGTCTTATTAGTAGCATTCATTTTGACTAACCTAAGATGTTGGAACTGCAGTTCTTTTACTAAAGCTGAGCTATGTGTCGTTAAAATGACTTGAGTATTATCCAATTTTGAGAGGTCTATGAATGCCTTTATTAATTTTCTCTGATGATCAGCATGCTGAGACGTTTCTGGCTCTTCTACTGCATAAATAACACTTGGAATATTATGTTGAGCTTTTCGCCTTTCCGCTTCAGCCCTAAAAAAATTTAATAATATTAGTCGCTTTACGCCACTTCCTCTTTTATTGATAGGTATATCGTCATCGCCAGATATTGAAACGCTTTTAAAGACATCTGTCCATTTCAAATTATCAGACGAAGGTATTACAGGATTCAAACTACTTGCTACTTCTGGATTCATCTCTTGAATCTTTGCCAACGTTCTTGTTGCTACGTCTTGAAGCTTTTCTTTGACAACTGATGCGATTTCATCAAACTTTGGTTTTAAAGCTGGGTCATTCAAAATCTGTTTAACAGCCTCCTTTAAAGGGTCTTGAACCTCGCTATCACCATCACTATTCTTTCTATCAGACTGGAATAATGTATATAAAGGTAGATAGTCTTGCAATTTCTCCCAAATCGACTTCGTTTCTCCTTTAGTTACATCAATTTCAACCTCCTTCAGTTGTAGGTCAGCACTAAAATGTTGCCAAATGGATTTACGCATTGTAGCATTGATTGCCTGATTGCCACACTGAATTGAATACGCTTTTATTATTTCTTGCAGTTCGGTATTCTTCTTATTTAGTAAATTACTACAGCTAACATTTGTTGGATGATTAGCTTTCACGAAAACCTTTTCTTTTCCACCACTGCTATATTTTTTAATTATCTCTAGCTGGTTGTTACTATTCAATAGATACTCATCTTGCAATGTTGTGGGATTTGTGCTGTCTATCAAAATTTGCGTAGGTAACTGCTCGAATGCTACTGCAATGATTGTTTCCATGTCCCCTTCACTTGCAGCCGCTTTATTAACGTCCTCTTTATCTAGCTTTACTACTCCTTTGCCATCATTGAAAAAAATATCAAGAGCCTCCAATACTGTAGACTTGCCTATGTCATTTTTACCTACGAATGCAGTTAAATCGTCAAATTCAATTACCACTTCAGACTTATAACTTCTAAAGTTTTTTAGTTTCATGGATTTTAGTTTCATGTGTAATTGTAACTTTTGTAGTTTAAAAAGCAGAGGCATCCCACCCAGCATAAAAACGCTGTTGAAATGCCTTAATCAATTACAATATAAATAAAATACAGGTAACAAATACCCCTCTACCCTACACCATCCCTATCTGCTGCATAATAGTTAGGCTATCACTCATTACTCCCCCTTTCCCATTATCATCTTTATATCCATATATAGATACGTAACAGCAAGCGCAGCGGCACTAAGGGCAGCAAAAAGCGCTCTGCCGTAGCTAGCAGGAGTAAACAAAAAGTAAAGCGCTAGTAGTATCAAGAACAAGGCTAGTGGGTATAGAAAAATACGTATTAAAATACGCTTAGCCGACCATTCGCTAGTTACTACCACTGGTGGTGCTACATAAGGCTTGTTGTTAATGGCATCGCCAAGATGGTACATGAATGTTACAAGGTTTTTCTTGTTCCACCCGTACGAGCTAACCGATATCCGCTCATTAGGCGAGCAAATGCTATTGAGCAATAGTCGACCCTCTTGCTTCTTTATAGTTATCATTTCGCCCCAACTGCTGGTCCAGTTACTAGGCCTGTAAGCTATCAAAAAGGATTTGCTGTTTTGCTCTATTCGCCATTCTAAATCACTTACGGTGCGCTTAACAGCTTCATCAAACTGTGCAGGTGTATAAGCCACATCAAATTCTATAAATTTCAGCCTTCTGTATTGTATTCCAGTAATTGCTATTGCAGCAAGTAAAAATGCAGCCATTAAAGGAAGCTCTGCATAAGCTATCTCGGCAAGGTTTTTATTGGTACTAATAGACACACAAACCCACATAAAGCAGACTACCCACA
This sequence comes from Bacteroidota bacterium, assembly GCA_018267435.1. Classification (GTDB taxonomy): domain Bacteria; phylum Bacteroidota; class Bacteroidia; order Chitinophagales; family LD1; genus Bog-950. The sequence continues at coordinate 7,159 of JAFDYM010000425.1, forward strand.
TAAAAGATGCTGGTCCGTAATGCGAGAAGGTTTGCCATGGCGTTAACTCTAATCTATCTGCTGCTTTCATTGTGTTGATACACTAACTACGTGCAGTCGAAAATAATATTTTAAAGTGTTTTCATGTAATTCA
>JAFDYM010000426.1 GCA_018267435.1 Bacteroidota bacterium
AAAAAGCTATCGAAGTATAGCTTGGTGTACATGCCAGAGAATATGGCGCACTTGTAATGTCCATACTTTTTACCGCCACGGCGCAGGGTTACATGCTCGGCACCCAGTTTCTTCATTTCATCACGGGCTACAAAAGCATTCTTATACGTTACTTGTTCATCTTTATCGCAGAAACATAGTTGCACCGGGTTCTCTGGCTTCCAATAGCAAAGCGAGTTTTCGCGCAGCACACTGTGTAGCGGAAACGTGGTATCCTTTACATACACATTTATTATGCTATCTATTATCATATCCTTCGGTATTTTAGGCAAGGCTTCGTTTATAGCGTGCAGGCTATGCTTGCCATCGAACATTTTAGGTATAATAGTATCGTATGGTGCTTTGTATATGTTATTTATATCGTAAGGCACTATTTTGTACACCTCATTTACTGCACGCAAAAGGTAAGGCAAATAGTGTGGGTGGTCGTAAGGCTTAAACATAACCGTGCTTTGTACACCGCCCATATCGTATGCACCGCTCATACCGCTGGCTGCCGTTACCTTAAAATCTTTGCTGTACTGCTCCTGTATCAATTTGTTAGTGGCCAAGGTAGCATAGCCACCCTCGCTATAACCTGTAAGGAATAGCTTATCGCTTACCTTAACACCCAATGTATCGTTCAGTTCCCTTATGGCATATAGCATATCTACACTGGTTTGGCCCAGTGGCTTCGCTAACTGGTACAAGTGGAACTTATCGCCGTGGCCAAGTCCAACATAATCGGGCTGCAATACCGTATAACCTTCTACAGCTAAGCCAAGGCATAGATAATCTTCGCCGCCTAGGTCCTTATCGCGGCCAGCATGCACGCGGGTGCCATGGTGGTAAACTGTGGTAGGCATGGGCTTATCTACCCCACGCGGTACAAAGTAAAGGCCGCTTGCTTTTATACAAGTACCATCGTGCCAGCATGTTTTGTACACCACATCATATATATCTACGGTCTACTTTACGTTTACTAGCGCCTTGGGCACTTTGTTCTTCTTCATTTCGGCTTTCAGTTCCTCGCTGGGTACTGTTTTCCATAATGTGTACGAAATAATCTTAGGACCATCAAATGATAGGTTTTGGGCATTAGCAAACAATGCCAAAAGCATTAGCAGGGGAAGAAACAATAGGGACTTTTTCATAGCCCGCTAAAGTAGTTTAAAACCCAATGTAGACGGGGCTTTTAGAGGATTTTTATAAATATATTTTCGGCGAAAAATTCACCGAACAGGGGTAGGTAAAAAAGGGAAAGAAAACGCCCTGCCACGATGGACAGGGCGCTGTATTTTTTGTTAGCTCTTTTTGAAAATGGTAACGCCTAAGATAATCATAAGCAACCATACTACTAAAAAGATAAAGAATAGGACTTTTGCTATGGCTGCCGCACCGCTTGCGATGTCGGTAAAGCCGAAGATAGCCGCTACTATAGCTACTATCAAGAATATAAATGACCAGCGTAACATATCGGTATAATTTAGGTTAGTTAATGTTTAACACTTACCTAAAAAAGCCGTGCCACGCGCTATTTACCGTTCGAAAACTGTAGCTCTATACGTTCAGCATCCTTTTTATCTGGGTCGGCTATTGGTATTATAGATAGTCTATCGCTAGTTAGCTTTACTACCAATAGGTAGCCGCTTTCTCCATCTATTTGCACCTTATCGCTATCTATCCACTTCCATGTGCCTTTAATGGTTTTACCATTCTTCTCGCCAAATTCAAGCAGGGCCTTTACTTTGCCGTTTTTATCGAACTGGATATAGCACTTGTTCAAACCGCCAATTACTTCAGCTAGGCCTATCAAAAACTGTGCACTGTCTGCTGCCGTTATCACCTTCGAAGAATCTTTCTCTAATGCAGCATTAATAAACGTTTGCAGCGAACCCTCTATATCATCCTGACTTAGCACAAGGGTCTCTGTTTTAATACCTATACCCGTCCACTTGCCTAGTATGTCTTCCCTGTTGAATTGTGCTTGCGCCGAGGTAACAAATGCACACAACAGTGCTATCAAAATTGTTTTGTTCATGTAATTTTTGGCTTGGTTTTAATGATTAAAAAAAGCGCAACCATAGCTGCGCTTCGTTATTACAAAATCTTAGGCTATTTAATTCCTTTCAAATATCATTTCTATCTTACCCTGCTCCTCATCAAGTGCAAAGGCAAAACGCGTTTTACTTAGCTGTGTTACAACAGCGGTATCATCATCGTTTTTGCTGCTGGTATCATCCAAAAACAGTTTATCATCACCTACCCACTTGTATTTGCCATCCATGTTCTGCTGCTCGCCGTTCATGTTTATCCTTATTTTCACATCACCATTCTTTTCGAAAATAATAGTACACTTGCCCAGCTCCTCGAACATGGTGTTTAGTGCAGTTTGTATAATAGCCGAATCGGCATCTTGATACGTATAGCCAGGCGTTTGAGCCTCTACCATTTTTATCAGCGTTTGTTTCGATCCTGCCATATCATCCTTACTTACAAATATATCGCCAAGACTTATACCCACGGCACTCCATTTGCCCGGTAGTAGGGCCCTATCCAATTTTTGTGCCGTAGCTATGCCTACAAACAGCAGCATGGCGGCCAGTATTAATGTGTGTTTTTTCATACGCGTAAAATTAAGCAAGGGCACGAAATGCGCAGAAATATTTTTTATAGCTTCTTAAATGCCATTACCAAATTGCCCTTGTCATCGTTATATACCAGTTCGCCGTTGGTGTATAATAGGTTAGCGTTTAGTATAGCCCCCGATTTTTTAAGGTTCACAGCCAGTTTATTACCAGTTACTTGATAGGTACCTGCAAAAGGCACTACACCATCCCAATCTTGCCCTTGTGTGCCTAGCACAGCCTTTACATTACCATTGGTATCTGCATCCAAAAAACTAATACTCAGTCGCTGCTTTAAGCTAAAGTGGGTCATGCGCGCCGAGCTAGAGTCTTGCTTGGTAGGCACGTACTTGGCATCTTGCTTTATCTTCTTTTCTATTACTATATACGGCCCCTTGGCTATCTCGTCGGGTGTAAACTCATAGGCGCCTTCTTTCAGCCTACTTACCTGCCATTTGCCACTCAGTTTAGCGACATCTATATTTTGAGCATTGTTAAACATAAAGGTGCTCATAAGGCACAGCAACAGGGCATATTTTATCATATATGGAAGATAATGGAAAATTTGAAACGGCAATAAACCCTTGCCTTTCATACTTATAATACCATACTTAGCCTGCCCTAAAAACGCTACTTTAGCCCCATGAAATTTAACCTCGATACTTGGCAAAGCGAAGCTGAAAAGAAGAAGAAAGAGAACAAACAGTTCTTGGAGAAGGCCAAGCGCAAAAAGGGCATCGTTCGCGAGCTGCCCGACCTGCACGATGAGGCTTTTAGTAAAATAGACTGCTTGAACTGCGCCAACTGCTGCAAAACCATATCGCCGAGGTTTAAAACACCCGACCTAGTGCGCATAGCCAAGCACCTAGGCATGAAGCAGGGCGAATTGATTGACACCTATTTACGCCTTGATGAAGACGGCGACTATGTGGTGAAGAAAAGCCCTTGTCCGTTTTTAGGTAGCGATAATTATTGCAGCATATACGAGGCTCGCCCCGGCGACTGCCGCAAATACCCTTACACCGATAGCGGCGAGTTTTTCGAATACACCAACACTACTTTTCAAAACACCACTACCTGCCCTGCGGTATATTATGTGGTAGAAAGGCTGAAGGAGATAGTGTAGGTTTACCTTACCCTCCCGATACATATCGGGACTACGCTTGCAGCTGCCCCTCTCCACTGTGGAGAGGGGCGACGAACGCCCTTGCGCAGCATGGAAGTGAGGGGGGGAGGTAAAAGTAAAAAGCCCAGCTTACGAACGCCCGCGGGACGCATCCTGATGAGGAATAGGCAGCAGCACCGCGCCAAATCGGTATTTATCAACACTTTGTCCCATTCGAACATTTTAGCAATGTAAACCGCCTTTTCCTGCTATATTCGCACCTCGAATTTAACACGATTCGATGCAGAAATCCTTCACACCAGTTCCCGCGGTATTAGTATTACAAGATGGAACCGTTTTTCATGGTAAATCTCTTGGCAAAATAGGTACTACTACCGGCGAAATATGTTTCAATACCGGTATGACCGGCTATCAGGAAATATTTACCGACCCTAGTTACTATGGTCAGATAATAATAATGACCAACGACCACATAGGTAACTATGGCGTAAAGGACGATGAGGTGGAAAGCGATAGCGTAAAAATAGCTGGCTTAATATGCAAACGCTATACGGCTACGGGCTATTCGCGCATTAACGGTAACGATTCGCTACAGGCTTATTTCGAAAAGAACGGCCTAGTGGGTATATCTGATGTAGACACCCGCGCGCTAACCATACACGTACGCGAGAGCGGTGCCATGAACTGCATTATAAGCTCGGAAACAGCGGATGTAGAATTGCTAAAGAAGCAACTAGCCGAAGCACCTAACATGGATGGCCTTGACCTAGCTATAAAGGTAACTACCGAAAAAACTTATAACTACGGCAACCCCGAGGCACAGTACAAAGTAGCAGTGCTTGACTGCGGCGTGAAGGAAAACATACTAAAGTGCATGACCGAGCGCGGTATCTACGCGCAGGTGTTCAATGCCAAAACCAGCTTTGCCGAAATGCAGGCATTTAACCCAGACGGTTACTTTATAAGCAACGGCCCTGGCGACCCTGGCGTAATGGACTATGCCATAAACACCGTAAAGGAAATATGCGAGGCCGATAAGCCTGTATTTGGTATATGCCTTGGCCACCAGCTATTGGCATTGGCTAATGGCATACCTACCTATAAAATGCACCACGGCCACAGGGGTATCAACCACCCGGTTAAGAACTTGGTAACGGGCAAAAGCGAAATAACATCGCAGAATCACGGCTTTGAGGTATCGCGCGAGGCTATAGAGAAGAGCAGCCACGTAGAAATAACCCACGTAAACCTGAACGACAATACCATAGAAGGTATACATATAAAAGGCAAGAAGGCTTTCAGCGTGCAGTACCACCCTGAAAGCTCGCCAGGCCCATTGGATTCGCGCTACCTGTTCGACCAGTTTATAAACTACATGAACGAAGCCAAGAAGTAATGAAAGAGAGCAATACGTTTTTGCTGCGCATTGGTTCTCCCTTTAGGGAGTTAGAGGGTATGCGCAGCAATTTTGCTTTCATCTTCGTTGCTATTCTATTTCTAACTTCATGCAATAATCAACCCAAAGATACACGCCCTGTAGTGGGCGAGTTCGACAGTACTGCCATAGCAGCCGACACGGTAATGCAAATAGGCTTGGAGCAGAGCTATGAATTCAACAAAACGCTTACTGTAAACAAGAACGTAGTGTACGATGTAATAGCATGGGGTACGCCTACACAGGGTAAGCTATGCTT
>JAFDYM010000427.1 GCA_018267435.1 Bacteroidota bacterium
CTTGAGCTAGGGCGCCGTAGGCAAAGCAGCGAGGTACGCGAGTTGCCCATTATTCAAAGCAGTCGCGATAGCTTTAACTACATATACCCCGAAACTGCCGACCTACAGCACGAGGAGTTTTATGTAATGTATCTTAACCGCGCCAATAGGGTAATAACCCACAAGCAAATAAGTAAAGGCGGTGTAAGCGGCACCATAGCCGATATGAAGATTATATTGAAGCACGGTATAGAACTGCTTGCCAGTAGCATGATAGCGGTGCACAACCACCCATCGGGCAACCTTAAGCCCAGCCCGCAGGATATTGAGCTAACCCGCAAGCTAAAGCAAGCCGCAGCCCTTATGGATATACAATTGCTGGACCACCTTATAACCGCCAATAAAAGCTACTACAGCTTTGCCGATGAGGGAATGATGTAACAATTATGCTATAAAACAAAAATGCCGCCCTATGGAGGGACGGCATTTCGTATTTAAAAAGGAGTAGTGTTATTTGTTTACAACAAACTTTTGCGTGCTTACGGTTTTGCCGTTTTCTATCACGTTTACAAAGTATACGCCATTGGCAAAGTCGCTAGTGTTAAGCTGTGTGCGGTAAGCGCCGTTGGCTTTTGCACTAGGGGCAAAGCTAGTTAAGGTTTCGCCTATTAGGCTGCTTACTTCAAAGCTTACGTTGGTGTTGCTGTTTACGGTGTATGCTATGTTCAATATATCGGTAGTAGGGTTAGGGTATACGCTTACTTGGCTTATGTTGCTTTGTACTTCGGCTATACCGGTGCTAGGTACGTATACCGATGGTATTACTTCGCTAGATTTTGTATCGTTCAAACCTACTTCTATGGCATTAATAATAGGCCTATTGTTTACATTGCTCGACCACTTTTGTACAAACACTATTACGGTTACTTGGTCGGCATCCCATGTGGCTGGCAATACGCGGTTATAGCTCTGTGTAAATACGTCGCCATCTACAGTTTGCTCAGGTATGCTATTGCTGCTGCCCCATGGTCCACCAAACAATTGGCGGCCTACGTGCCTGTGCTGAAAGCCCACTATCGGGTTGCCTTTTTGGTACCACTCGCTAGTGTTATCGGTGTTATAGGCATTTACTTGGCTGTAGCCACTGCCGCTGCCACTTACGCTATCTTCTACTATGTATGCGTTTATGCGCAAGCTATCTTTTACAGGGCCATAAAACTTAGCCGATGCTTCAACGTTTAGTTGGCGGGTGTTGGCATCGTAAGTAGTAGTGGCCGATACTGCCAATGGTACACTCACGTCTTTTTGCATTAGTGCGTAGTCTTCCCACGAACCACGGTCGGTTCCTATTTCTGCTTCGCCTTTAAATAGTACGCGGTCTATCATAGCAGCTGGGGCACCGCTGGTGTATAAACCTGCAAGTGTTGAGTGGTCGCTAGTAGTCATGGCATCAGTACCAAAACCTGCGTGCACGCCTACCCCCAGTACGGTGTGCGGGTTGTTGCCAAGTATCTCATTCATTACGGTAGTGCCGTCTGGGCAGTACTGGCAAGCTGCAGTTGTAAATTCTTCTATAAGTACTGCTTTGGCAGGTATACCGCTAAGCGAGGTTACAAGCTTGCTGAACGAGTTGTTGTTTACGTTGCCATCGGCACCACCATTAGGCGAGGTAGCGGTAACAGTAAGGTTGTGCGCTTCGGCGGTAGCCATGGTTAGCTTTTGGTTAAAGCTAAAGTTGTAAGTAGCAAATGGCTGAATGTTTAAGCCAGTAAACTGCTGTGTAACAGGTGCGTTGCTACCATCTTGGTAAGTTAATTCAAAGTCGCTAAGTACCATAGCGCCTTCGTTGCTTACGGTACCGGTTACGGTATGGTCGGCAAGGCCTACATATTTATCAAGCGTAATGTTGGTTACTGCTACATCTAGCACTTGTGGTATAAACAGCTTTATATCATCTACACCCCAAAAGCCATCCCAGCTACCAGTGTACCTAAACTTAATGTACACCGATGATTGGTAAGCCGCCAACTGCGAAATATCTATGCGTACTTGTGCATCGGCATCGGTAGTTTCATTTACGGCATATACCTCGGTCCAAGTTACGTTATCGGTACTTATTAGTACAGTACCTTGGCTATTGGTGTTGTTGCTATAGCGGGTTAAAAAGTAGTGGTCGAACTGTAATGCCACATTGGCATACTGCGAGCAGTTAATGGCGCTGGTTATCAATTGGCCGTCTTCTGGTTTGTTATCGTTGCTAGCTGCATAGCTTATAAACATATAAAAGCCATTGGTAGACGTAGTAGAGGCGAAACCGTATTGACTGGTTTTGCGCTGCCACTTACCTGCCACGCCGCCTACGCTGCTGGCATCTACGTTTTGCCAGCCTGCAGGTAGGCCCGCCGTAGAAAAATTCTGCGAATAGATGTTCACCTGGGCCAGCACGCTGTGCATGGCAATAATTACCGCAACTGCACTAAGTAGAAGTTTCTTCATGATGTAAACTGTAATGGATTTAATTGGGTTATGTGGAAATGAAATTAAGTTATTCTTAAGAATAGGGTATGATTTAACTCAATTTTATTGCTATAACAGGCAATAGGCTTAATTTAGCTTAATCTATAACGAATTAAAATTGTTAAAAGGCAGATGAAGAAGATTTACACTTTGGCGGTGGCGATGATAATGGGGGCGGCAGCAGCAAATGCACAGGGCATAGTAACACTACATGGCGATACATCGGTAGCTACCGGTAACGTAGCCGATGAATACGATCCGTTCGATATTCACTTGGAGATAATAAATAACACTGCCGAGGAGCAGACTTTTACCTGGATGATGAAGGGATACAATACCCCATCGGCTAGTTGGGAAGTAAAGCTGTGCGATAACAACAACTGCTACGACCTATTGATAAACGAAGGCCCTTACGAGTCGCTACCTGTAGCGGCCGGCGATACCATGGATTTTAAATTCCAGTTTTCACCACACTGTGTTAATGGCTCGGCTAACTCGGATGTAGAAGTACACATAACCGGCGATAGCGCGGCTACCACCAGGTTGCTACACTTTAAGGCTGAGAACGTAACCAATACCTGCGCCAGCGTAGGCATAGGCTATGTAAACGCCAACAACATAAGCGTATACCCCAACCCTGTGGTAAACACGTTTGTAGTAAAGGGGCTAGAGAACGGCGCCAACCTTAACTACGAAGTATACAACATAGCAGGTAAACTGGTAGATAGCAAAGTAGTAGGCAGCAATGGTAGCGGTGCCGAAGTATCGGTACAAGGCTTACCACAAGGCAGCTATATACTAAAGGCGGTAGATGCCAAAGGCATAGTAATAGCAACAGCTAGGTTGAACAAGGTAGATTAGACCTCTCCCTACATCCCTCTCCAAAGGAGAGGGACTTAAAACGAAAGCGCCGCTTCTGTATAAGGAGCGGCGCTTTTTTTTATTGCTTACTGCGTAGGTAGCTTATTACTTGTTCAGCTTCTGTAGCTCTTCTTCCAGTACATACTCATCGCCATCTACATAACCGCTGTGGGTGTATACTATTTTGCCGTTGGTATCTACCAATACTGTAAATGGTACGCTTTGTATGTTTAAGGCACGTTTAAGGTCTTGGTTGGTATCAAGCAGTACATCGTAGCTCCAGCGCTGTCCATCTACATAAGGCTTTACCTTTGTAGTGCTGCGCGAGTCATCTATCGATACTGCTACTATCTGTACGTTGTACTTCTTTTGCCATTCATCATATAGCTCGGCTATGTTGGTTAGTTCCTTTTTGCAAGGTACGCACCATGTAGCCCAAAAGCTAAGCACGGTGTACTTGCCGCTTTGGCCGTAGCTGCTTACGTCTACTTTTTTACCGTTCATATCGGTAAGGGTAATGGCAGGCAGGGTTTTTTCGCCCAATATTTTTTCAATACCTTTCTTCTCGTCGGTTTTTTGCTCGGTTTGTGCCTGGCTAAATAATACGGTGGCAACCAATGCAATGGCAGTTAGTACTTTCTTCATTATATGATGTACGTTTAGTTTTAGGTGTTAAGGCAAGCGCTGTGCCAGTTTGCCCAATTCAAATCTAAATCATTTTTCTGTACCGTTTATTCACATATTTTTACAGCTGTTGTTAACCCTACTTCATGCATCAAAGTTTTACCCGTGTAGCAGGCTATGGCCTGGTTTTATTGTTAATATTCAGTTCATACAGTGCCAGTGCGCAGTGGGGCTACTTTTCGGGTAGTTATCAAAACAACGTCAACTTCTTTATACGCGATAAAAAGATTGGCGCTTATAACCTACCGCACTACGATAACCTAAAGGTAGGTACCGATAACTGGCTTAATCTTAATTATACCAACGAGAAGTACCAGCTAGATATAGGCGTGCGTATGGATTTCTTCTATAACTCGATACTGCGCGTACCAACTACACCTTATACGGGTGTAGGCTTGGGCAATTTCTTCATTCGCAAAAAAATAAAAGACCTTACCATAACCGCAGGCTACTTATACGACCAAATAGGCACTGGTATCATATTTCGTAGTTATGAAGAACGCGCCCTGGGTATAGACAATGCCATACTAGGCGCTAGGCTTGAGTATGATGTAAAAGGTATGCTGAAGTTAAAGGCATTTGCAGGTGCGCAGAAATTAAAGTTCAGTATACAAAAGCCATTGATATTGGGCTTTAATGCCGAGGGCGATTTTGCAACGAAGAACAACATCATATTTAAACCCGGTATAGGCGTTATTAACCGCAGTATGGACCAAGACAACATAAACAGTGTAGTCGCCACCATAGAAAGCTACGATACTGCGGGGCGCTTTGTGCCTAAGTATAACACATACGCGGTAACTGCATACAATACTATAAGTGGGGGCGGTTTTACTTGGTATGTAGAAGGTGCTTACAAAACCACCGAGGCTATAAAGAAGGACCAGATACGCGATGCCAAGGATACGTTAATAAATTCGGCTGGCAACTGTGTGTATTCTACACTTAACTACTCGCAGAAGGGCTTAGGTATTACCTTGCAATTTAAGCGTACCGAAAACTTCTACCTACATACATCGCCTAACCCTACCGAGGCACTGTTCGATGGTATGTTGAACTTTCTACCACCTGTAAGCAGGCAAAACTCTTTGCGCCTACCTAGCCGCTATTTTGCGCCATCGCTCGAGAATAGGGAGTTGGCATTTGGTGCTGAGATAACTTATTCGCCTAGCCGCAAAATGACCTTTACCGCTCAGGGCTCTTACATCCGTGATTTTATATTGAAGAAGTATAACCCTAGCAATGAAACATTCTTTGCCGAGGCATTGCTAGAGGCACGCTTTAAACCAAACAGGAATTTGGAGATAGAGGTGGGCTTTCAGTTTGCTGAATACAACAAGTTTATTTACCGTAAAGAAGGCGAACACGATGTAAGGGCTTATACGCCGTTTGCCGAGGTAAGCTATAAGTTCAACAAGAAGATGTCGATACGCGCCGAGGTGCAATATCAGCACGTAAAGAAGGACTACGGTCAATGGATATATGGTTTGCTAGAATTTAACGTAGCACCACGTTGGTCAGTAGCAGTGTCTGATATGTGGAACTTCGACCCGAATCCGGACATCAATCCTTACGATAACCACTACTACTCGGTGTTCCTAGGCTTTACCGAAGGGCCGCATAGGTTTACAATAGCGTATGTAAAGCAGGTAGAAGGTATAGTGTGTACAGGTGGTGTGTGTAGGTTGGAGCCTGCATTTAGCGGCGTAAAGTTTGGTGTTAACTCAACTTTTTAATTTTTTGCCACAATGGCGCGAAGACACAAAGGAAGATTATGAAGAAGATAGTGTTTTATGGTACGGTAGCTTTAGCTATAAGTATGTTTGCTTTATCGTGCAAGGAAGTAGGACCTGATATAAACCTAGGCAACAACCAAAACGTAATAGCCGATACTACTTACATTGAAAGCCCTGTGGCGGCTGCCGAGCAGAAGAATGTGGTGATAGAAGAATTTACTGGTGTGCGCTGCCCTAACTGTCCGCAGGGGCATGTTATTATTAGCAATATTAAAGCACAAAACCCCGATAGGATAGTATCGGTAAGTTTGCACCCTATCAATTCATTAGGCGCACCTTATTCATTTAGTGTACACGATTTTC
>JAFDYM010000428.1 GCA_018267435.1 Bacteroidota bacterium
AGCGGCCAGCCGCCTTGTCCGCTTATTAGCTGACAAGCATCCATATATATTTGGTCCACATCGGGGCGTTCCTCGCGGTCTACTTTTATGCTTACAAAGTGGTCGTTCATTATGCTTGCCACTATCTCGTCTTCAAAACTTTCATGCTCCATTACGTGGCACCAGTGACAGGCAGAGTAGCCCACCGATACTATCACCAGTTTATCCTCGCGCTTGGCTTGCGCCCAGGCATCATCGTTCCATGCTTGCCAGTTTACAGGGTTATGCGCGTGCTGCAGCAAGTAAGGGCTGCTCTCATTCGCCAGCGCATTGGTATATTTATGTTCCGTCATTTGTGGCTTCATTTTTTCACTTTACAAAAGTACAATCCAACTCTTTTTATCCCCCTTCCTGTTTATAGGAGGGGTTAGGGGCGTGGTTATAATCTATGCACAATGTAGTACTTTTGTATCGTGTTCACTTTAAGGTTTTCTCAACTTAGTGTAGAAGCAATAGCTAGCCAAGCGCAAGCCGCCATACAGCAGCCATTAGCCGAGTGGGAGAAACACGTATGGCAGTTTGTAGCCTGGTGGGTCGATAGTTCTATCAACGAAATAGAAGTACATACATCTGGCAGCACAGGCGCACCCAAGGCTATTAAACATACCAAGCAAGCAATGCTTGCCAGTGCCAAGGCCACTTGCAATACATTACAGATACCTAAAGGCTGCGAAGCGCTATTATGCCTGCCCGCTAACAAAATAGGCGGCATGATGATGATAGTGCGCAGTATATACAACCGTATGGACCTGCTGTGCATACAACCCAGTGCCAGGCCTATTGAGGCGTTAGCCGCCGAGCATAAAATATACTTTGCCGCCTTTACGCCCATGCAAATACAGCATATAAAAGACGACTACAGCGTATTCATGAAGTTGGAGGGCATAAATACAGTACTACTTGGCGGCGAAGCTATCAATCCACTTGCCGCCAGCTATATGCCACGCTTGTTGAACAATGTATATGCCACATTCGGCATGACGGAGACCATTAGCCATATAGCACTTAAAAAGGTAAACGGTATAAACCCTGACACATACTACACTACCCTACAAGGAATAACCATAGCTGCAGATGACAGAAGCTGCCTAGTGATAGATGCACCCGCATTAAACGTACACCAACTACAGACCAACGATATAGTAAACCTAATCGGTACAACACAGTTTGAATGGCTGGGTAGATATGACAATGTCATCAATACAGGAGGCATAAAACTGTACCCCGAAAGCATTGAGCTAAAGTTACTACCGCATATGGAGGCCCCTTTCTTTATTACAGGAAAAAATGACGATACCACAGGCCAAAAACCTGTGCTTGTAATAGAGAAAGAAAAACTGTCAAGCGCAGAAATAGAGGAGCTAAACAACATCTTTCAACACTTAGATAAATACGAACGCCCACGCGAGATAATAAACATAACCAAGTTTATAAGAACCAGCAATGGCAAAATAGAAAGGAATAGGACGCTGGCTATGGTGTAGCGCCTCGCTCTGCTTTGCTACCCTCCGTGTTGCTATCGCAACGCTTCTCCCTAAAGGGAGAGCCGCAAAGTATGGTGAAACAAAAAGCCCCATCCCGAAGTATCGGGACAGGGCTTTCTATAAACAAACAATCTTTTATTACTATGCGTTCTGTATCACCTTAGGTGCCGCGTTTAGTATTTCTGGTTCTGCCTTGGCAGCAAACTTCTCGAAATTTTTGTTGAAGGCCGCAGCTAATTCATTCGCCTTAGCATCGTACTCTTCTTTGCTTGCCCAAGTGTTGCGTGGGTTTAGTACCTCGTCTGGCACGCCAGGTGCAGTAGTAGGCATGCTTACGCCAAATACAGGGTGTGTTTCGTACTTCACAGCATCTAGCTGACCTGTCAACGCAGCAGTTATCAATGCACGTGTATGTGGCAAGCTCATACGCTTACCTACGCCATAAGCACCACCAGTGTAGCCAGTATTCAATAGCCATACATTGATGTTAGAATCGCGCAATTTATCGCCTAGCAACGATGCATACTTAGTAGGGTGCAATGGTAAGAAAGGCGCACCAAAGCAAGTACTGAAAGTAGTTTGCGGTTCGGTAACACCAGCCTCGGTACCAGCCACCTTACTAGTAAAGCCCGATAGGAAGAAATACATGGCCTGACCTACAGTCAATTTGCTCAATGGAGGTAGTACACCGAAAGCATCGTAGGTAAGGAAGAATACGTTTTTAGGTGCACCACCTACCGATTTAGGAAGGGCGTTATCGATATAATCAATAGGGTAAGAAACACGGGTGTTCTCGGTCTTATCTTTATTGGTAAAGTCAACCGTTTTAGTGCCTGGTATAAAGTTGATGTTCTCCAATATTGCACCGTGGCGGATAGCCTTGTAGATATCTGGTTCTTTCTCTGCGCTTAGGTCTATAACCTTCGCATAGCAACCACCTTCAAAGTTGAAAACAGAGTTCTCTGTCCAGCCGTGCTCATCATCGCCTATTAGTGGGCGGTTAGGGTCGGCAGAAAGTGTTGTTTTACCTGTACCGCTCAAACCGAAGAAAAGGGCTACATCGCCATCTTTACCTTGGTTAGCCGAGCAGTGCATCGAAAGCACATTTTTCTCATGCGGCAATACATAGTTCAATACCGTGAAAATGCCTTTTTTGATTTCGCCAGTGTAACCACTGCCGCCTATAATGGCTATCTTTTTAGTAAAGTTAAGTATGGCGAAGTTGTGTTGACGTACACCGTCTATTTCGCCAGCACATTTAAAGCCTGGGGCTTGTATTACTAACCAGTCCGGCTGTATGGTTTCAAGTTCGCTAGCCTCTGGGCGTAGGAACATATTATAAGCAAATAGGTTTGAAGAAGGCTGCTCGTTGATAACGCGCACGTTCAAGCGGTACTTATCTTCGGCGCAGGCGTAGCAATCGCGAACGAATACATCTCTACCCTCAAAGTAAGCTACTAGCTGAGCATAAAGGTTATCGAAAGTTTCAGGAGTAACCGGGTTGTTGAAACCACCCCAATCAACCGAGTCCTTGGTGTTCTCGTCTTTTACTATGAATTTGTCTTTAGGAGAACGGCCGGTAAATTCGCCGGTATCTATTGCCAATGCGCCTGTGTCGCTCAGTACGCCTTGTCCCCTATTTACGGTTTCGTTTATTAATTCCTCTGCACTTAAATTCCAATACTGTGTTTTAGTATTCTTTATGCCTAGGCTTTCCAGGCTTGCATTTGGGTTCTTGGGACCTACTACGCTCATGGTACTTCCGCTTTTATTTGGGTTTAGGAAATGTAAAAGTGGCTACAAATGTAACCCAGAATTTGATTCAAAAAAGGGGTTGTTAAAAACTAGGCACGAGGGACGGGGGACGGGTGGCGAGGGCGAAGA
>JAFDYM010000429.1 GCA_018267435.1 Bacteroidota bacterium
ATCATGGTACTGAAGGCAGCTTGCCCGTTCATACGCCTGTTAAGCGATGCCGGGTTAGCCAACTGCGTACTTACATCATGGTCAAATATGGTGATGTTGGTACCGCCTAGTGCCGTTATACGAGCATCGGGCGATAACGATAGGAAATTATAGGTAGTGCTGCCACCTATTTGTGCCGTGGCACTAAGCGTAGCAAGTATTGTTAATAGTAAAAATGTACAGGTGGCCCTCAACGCGCTGCTATATTTTGATGCTAATAAACGCAAACTAGCGGAGATTATTTCGGTGCTAGCAAAAAAATAGCCCGTGTAATAACGGGCTATCTGTTTATTTTATCACCAAAGTCTTCAATATCTTCTTGGTAAAGTTAATGTACTCCTCTTCCTCATCGGGGTATACAAAGGTGCGCCATTCAAATGGGTCTTCGGCCATTTCATCTTCGTAGGCATAGCGGGTGTAGGTAAACTGTACGTATGTTGTTTCCTTACCATCTACCCTAGGTATAAGTAGCAGTATGATATAGTCTGACCTCTGACTCTGTACGTCGTTTATAGCAAGTAGCTCGCCCTTTTGGCCTTGCGCGGTAGTAAACTCTTCCGTTTTTACTATAGCGCTTTGCACCTTGGCATCAAGGTCTTTGGCACTTATGGCTTGGCCCGCTTCTTTATAATAAGCAGCAAGGTGGCTCTTTACCTGCGCCAATGTAGCGGCACGTTTATCGCTGGTTGGTTTCTTTTGGTTTATAAGGTTAATGTTGGCACTTACCACTATCTTCTTTTCGGGTAGCGGAAAGGTATTTACCAGTGGTTCCTCGTTGGTTTTGTTCAACTTATAATCGTTGAATATCATCGAGCCCTTTTGCCTCCACAGCGGGTCAACCGTTATATACAGGTTGTCGGTCATTATTTTATCTACAGTAGTATCGGTACCTGCATCGGGCTGCGCTATTAGTTTGTTTCCGAAGTCTTCCGCCTTTTCTTTCAGGGTTTTCTTCTCGCCGCTGTTTTGTGCATTGGCAAAAACTGCAATAAAGGCTAGCACTATCAATATAGTATATCTCATCTTTTTGGTTTAGCGTGTTGAATATATTTAATTAGGAGCTGTGGCGCTTAGTTGTTTCATGCCATCTTCGGCCCACTTGGCTAGTAGTTCTCTCTGCTCTGGGCTTAGCTTGGCATCGCCATGAACCCATAGGTACGAGCTAAGCGGCATTTCGCCCTCGCGTACCATTTCTGCGGTTTCTTCTAGCTTATGTATTTGTTTCTTTACTGGGTAGTTAGCAAACTCGGTAAGGTTTAACTCACCCTTACCTTCATCTATATGGTGCCCTAGCCAGCCCGCTACAGGCTGAATATTGTTATACCAAGGGTAAGTGGTATGGTTGCTATGGCAGTCGTTGCACGATGTTGCCAATATCTGTTTCACCTCCTCGCTTGTGTTTATTACATGCGTTACATCGGTGGCAGCGTATGCGTTGCCGTCGTTTTTAGCAGGGCGTATAAATTGTATAGCTACCAGTATTATAGCTACTGCTATCAGTATTTTTGTACTTCTTTTCAATGGGTTATGTTTTCGCTTTAGACTATAAAAATAAGCCAAGGTTACTATTAATGTGCAAAATACGGTTAAACGCGTGCTTTTGCAGGTTTTTATTAACGTTCCATAAGTGGGCTACATTGTTATTTTTGCACACGAAATTTTAAAAACCATGTCGAAATTCCATAAACTGAAGGTAAAAGAAGTGAAGAACGAAACCAGCGATGCTGTTTCTGTTTCTTTCGAATTGCCTGATTCAATCAAACACGAGTTTACTTACAAGCCTGGCCAATATACTACGCTTAAGCTAGTGGTAAACGGCCAAAACGTAAACCGCAGCTACTCATTTTGCAGCTCGCCATATTTGAACGAGGCACCTACCGTAACCGTTAAGCGTGTAGCAGGTGGTGTTGGTTCTAACTACATTAACGACCAGCTTAAGCCAGGTATGGAAGTAGAAGTAATGGAGCCTATGGGCAACTTCCACTCGGTAATAGATGCCAATAACCAAAAACACTATGTATTGTTTGGTGGTGGCTCGGGTATTACGCCTGTGCTATCTATACTTAAATCGGTAATGGTTACCGAACCTAAAAGTACAGTCACGCTTTTCTATGGCAACCGCAACGAGGAAAGCGTAATATTTAAAGCAAAGCTTGAAGAGCTTGCTACACAATACAGCGACAGGTTGAAAGTAGTACACATATACGATGCCCCATTGAATACTGCACACCCTTACAGCGGTTTTGTAGTGAAGGATATGGCGCTGAAGTTACTACGTGAGAACACCAATTTGAACTTCCAGAATGCAGAGTTCTTTATATGCGGCCCTACACCTATGATGAAGGAAGTAGAGCTAGCACTGCAAGTACTAGGTATACCTAAGGAGCGTACGCATATTGAGTATTTTACTGCTAAGCTTGAAGAAGACAAACAAGCTGCAGGTGTAGGTACTACTACTGCTAACGATGCTCCTTTTACTGGTAAAACCAAAGTGAAGGTGATATTCGATGGCAAAGAACATGAGTTCGACGTAACAGAAAAGGAAACTATACTAGAAGCTGCGCTTGATGCCGGCTACGACCCTCCGTATAGCTGTATGGTAGCAGCATGCTGCACCTGCCGCGCCAAGCTAGTATCGGGCAAGGTAGAAATGGATGACCGCGAAAGCTTAACCGATGCCGAAATAGCAAAAGGCTACGTACTTACTTGCCAAAGCCACCCTAAGAGCAACGGCATAGTATTGAACTACGACATGTAGTTTCTTGCAACATATATTATACAGAAAGGGATAGCGTAGGCTGTCCCTTTTTTTTATTATTATCATATCATAAAACACTTATTTATGTTCAACCATGATGAATCTTGGAACTACATTGAAGATGTATTGAAATCAACCCTTTCATTCCATGAAGGATGGTTAAAAATTGTAGCCTTCCATGAAGTGAAACAGACTGATTTAAGCCTGGTTGTTTTAAGGAGAATTGATTTGGATGCAGAATTGTTGGAGATAACCAAATGGATTAAAGTGAACCTTGCTAACGAGCCATTACCCAATACCGTTGTTGCGTTATGGTTTGGAATATTTACTGCGGCAGATGAGGATGGTAACGATGCTGGCTACACTATTTACTTTAGTGGTACCGATAGCTACGACGAAGAAGAGATAGAAAATTGGATATCCAATGAAACATACTCTCCACACAACAAGTACTTCATACCAGCAGCATTCAATACCCTTCTTGAGAAACTAAAGCAAACTCATTCCGAGGCCTATCCGTTTCTTGATTGGATATTGCCAATCAGTTACGCTGCGCTGTTAATTCAAACAGCAATACAAAATGGAGAAGTTAAACCGCTCCTTCTACAAAACAAATCAATGCTTTTTGTTACCCTTGGCTACGATGATGGCGACTACATAAATTTACCGGCGTTAACAGCTTAGACACCTTGTAAAAATAAGAAAGGGACTGCAAGTGCAGCCCCTTTTCTTTTTCGGTTGGTAATACACAATCTTTACATCAAGTAGAATTTCTCTGGCTTTGCCTTAGCAGGCACGTTCTTATCGTTCAACAGGTTTTTTATGTTTATTTCTATAGTAGTTGCTATGGCTGTTACTGCTGTATCGGTAGGCGTGTTCTCGAA
>JAFDYM010000042.1 GCA_018267435.1 Bacteroidota bacterium
GTATCGCTGGATGGAAATACCGAATACAGATTCTATTAAGCAGTGGTTGAAGTACCAACGGGGAATAACCCGTAGTGAAAGGGCTAGTTTTAGTGGCATATGCTTCAATATATATAATGCCATGCTTAGTGTACGCTCGCATTACACTTTACCTACGGTAGTAAAAAAAGGAAAGTATTATTTCAAATCCTTTTACACACACAACCCTTATGATGTGGCACCAGTATTATATATTTTTCAAAAGGGGTATCAACACCAAGTTTCGGAGTACAATCCTAATAAATTATCTGGCAAAGGTATTAAGCGAATAGTAGGCTTCGACCTAGATAGCAGTAGCAAATATTTGGCAGTTAGTATTTCGCGCTCAGGAAGCGATTGGCAAGAAATACATATTCGTGACATAGACAAGGGAGTTGATTTACCTGAGGTAATTGAATGGACAAAATCGAGCAATATTGTTTGGCACAAAGATGGTTTCTACTATACAAGATATGATAGTGTTCAGACTGAACTAAAATACATTCAGAACAACAGCAAACAAACTCTATGCTATCATAAACTGGGCACTAGCCAACAACAAGATATTGGAATCATTAAAAGCCCAAATGAGGAATCGTTTCTTTATTGCGAGATGTTGGACAACACTTCTCTATTAATTATCTACAACAAGGTTTTAATCAGAGGAACACTTTACAGCACCGTTTCTTACATGGATATAGCCAAAGGCATCCGTTCTCCTATTCATGAATTTATCATCTCGCCAGCATCAAAAGAAAACACTTTTAACGCAGTGGCATTGGTAGATAAAAAAATACTTATGCAAACCACATTCGATGCCCCTACCGGTAGAATATTGGCGTTCGAAAAAGATTCCCTTAACCGCTCGCAGGAAATTATACCTGCTTTTAGCGAGATCCTTCAATCTACTAGCATAATAAATAAGAGCATAGTAGCACTATACTTTAACAAAGGAACTTACAAGGCTGCGGTATTCGATACCACTGGCGAGGCCATGAACATTATGTACTTTGATACGGGCGTACATATATCAAATATTTATGGTAGGGATAATGATAGTATGGGCGGATACTTTCAAAGTTCATATTACTACCCCTCTATTTATACCACCGTAGACTTTGTAAATGCAAAGCGCGACAACCCTGTAAAAACCGAAGTGCATTACGACCCTAATCTATACACAACCAAGATACTTAACTACTCTTCGAAAGATGGTACCATTATACCTATGTATATTACTTACAAAAAGGGTATAGATCTTAAAGGCAACAACCCCACAATACTTACTGGCTATGGTGGATTTGGCATAAACAATGCTCCAGGCTATAGCTATTCTAACATACTATTTTTTGATAATGGTGGAATACTAGCTGCGCCGCTAATAAGGGGCGGCGGCGAACTTGGCGAAGAATGGCATAAAGCTGGTAAGAGACTAAAAAAACAAAACTCAATAGACGACTTTATTGCAGCTGCCGACTACTTAGTAAATGAGGGGTATACAACTAGAGGCCGACTAGCCATTCAAGGTGGATCAAACGGTGGGTTGCTAGTGGCTGCAGCAATGATGCAAAGGCCAGACTTGTGCAAAGTAGTAATAGCCCAAATGGGCGTTTATGATATGCTGCGTTTTCAAAACTTTACAGTTGGCAAATACCACATATCGGAATACGGAACAAGCACAGACAGCATAGATTATCAAGTTTTGCGTAGCTATTCACCCCTGCATAATATAAGAGACAGTATTGATTATCCTGCGCTATTGTTATTGACAGGCGAAAACGACGACAGGGTACCTCCATTGCATACGTATAAGTTCCTTTCAACTATTCAAGAAAAATCATCGGGCACCAATCCACATATCATGTATTTCGAAGAAGACGCAGGGCATAATGGTGCAATAGGGTATTATGAAGCTCAATATACAGATGCATTTACCATGGCATTCATATTCGATCAGTTCAAGCTCAAGTTTCGCACACCCAATAGATAACACAAGTATTTTAATAGCTTAGCAATACAAAACCGATACTATGAACAATCTATTAGCAGGAAAGCGAGGAATAATATTTGGTGCACTAGATGAAAACTCGATAGCTTGGAAGGTAGCGCTAAAGGCACATGAGCAGGGCGCAAAATTTACATTAACCAACGCGCCCGTGGCACTACGCCTAGGCGAAATAAATAAGCTAGCCGAGCAGTGCGGCACCGTGGTAATACCAGCCGATGCTACATTAACGGAAGACCTTGAAAAACTAATTACCCAATCGGTAGAGCAGCTTGGCGGCAAGTTAGATTTTGTGCTGCACAGCATAGGCATGTCGCCTAATGTTCGCAAGGGCAAAGCATATACCGATTTGAACTACGAGTGGTTCAATAAAACAGTTGACATATCAGCTATATCGCTACACAAACTATTGCAAACCTGCCACAAGCTAGATGCCATTAACGATTGGGGTAGTGTGCTAACACTTAGCTATATAGCAGGTCAGAAGGCATTTCCTGGCTATGGAGACATGGCAGATGCGAAGGCGATGTTGGAGTCGATAGTACGTTCATTCGGTCTGTACTATGGCAATAGCAAAAAGGTGCGTATCAATGCTATATCGCAGTCGCCTACCAAAACTACTGCGGGTACGGGTATTAAAGGCTTCGGTTCTTTCTTTGAATTTGCCGAGAAGATGAGCCCACTAGGCAATGCCCCTGCCGAGGACTGCGCCAACTACTGCATAACCCTATTTAGCGACTACACGCGCTTTGTAACCATGCAAACCCTTTACCACGATGGCGGCTTTAGCAATATGGGCGTAAGCGAAGCCATTATGCAGGTGTTCGACACCGAAAAGTAATTTCGAAATTTAAGAACGTTTTACACTAATATGACAAACCTCATATACGAAAGCCGTACTTTCGCATATGAGGTTTTTTGCAGTATTACTGCTTACCATTCTTACCGCATACACAAGCAAGCTACAAGCGCAGCAGTACCAAAAAAGGTTTGGCCTATGGAATAGCGACACTACTTATACAGGCTTTACACCGCTTCGGGATTCTGGTATAGCAATTATTACTGTAGCCAATAAGCTAAACAGCGAAATAAAGGTGGTTAAGATTGATAAAAACGGGAGCCAAGCCGCTCGCGTTAAGCTTACGCTCCCTATGGATTTCAATTGCGAAACCTATACCCCCGTAATAATTGAAGACGAAGAGGGTGCCTTGATTTGCTCCTTTTCATACAGCGGCACATTCAACTTAAATGGCGTAATTATATTCAAGCTAAGTCCATCGCTTACTGTATTATGGAACAAATATGTGCTAGGTGCACCTATGAAACAATTTGCGCCGATGACACGCTGTGGCAAAAAATACTTTACCGTATCGCGGCAAATAAAGAATGACCCCTCTGGGCTTAACCCAAAACTTGAGTTTGGCTATACCTTATCATGCTTTGACAATAATGGCGACCATGTATGGAGCAAAACCTTTCTGAGCGATTCAAGCAATTATTACGAAAACCTAAGTGTGTTTACCAATAACCGCAATAGCGTAGTTGTAACATCGGCACACGGAACCATACAGGGTTTAAATGAAAACACACATCGCTTTGTAGTATATAATGAAGTAGATACAAACGGTACTGTTTTACAAACAAAAGCGGCTACTGGCATAACGCCTGTAAACCTATCGCCTTATGGCACTAATCAATACCTTTTTACAGGATACACAGACAGATACCCTGTTGTAGGCATTCTTAACAGCAACCTGCAATCGACATGGGCTAGGGCTATAAAGGTAAATGATAATAGATGCATGGGTATGGCATATGAACATAATGGCAGTATTTATTTTCATACTACGCATGTAGAAAATCAAAGAAACATGCCAATCTCATTTCAGTTCGATGCTGGTGGAACCGTTCTTTCTTCCTACATATCTAATAGTAACTTTTGTTTCCCATTCTCTGCCAAGCGTACCGTTGGGGGTAAGCATGCTATTGTAGCCAACATGAACAAACCTAGCAACAATGCTAGTATAAGTATATGCCTAACAGATACGTTAAGCGAATTAGGTGTATGCCCTAGTTTGTCATCGTGTGCCGCCCCTATGCAAAGCACGAGCGTGAACGGATCAAATTTCGTGTATAGAGAACAACCCAGCTACCAAGTTCAGGAGTTAAACATAAGCGCGCAAAGCACTTCTATACAACTAGCTAACTACTGTAACCCAGTGGCTATACCAATAGCTACATTCACCTCGCCAGTAGATACAGTATGCGCAGGCACCACCGTTCAGTTTCTAGCAGATTCTACTATGATTATGGGTACGTCTGGCTGGTCTGTTTCCGGCCCCGTAAACTATTCAGTTCAAGCTACAAACTTGATATATACATTTACTGAAGCAGGCGAATACAATATCTTCCACCAAAATACAATTGCATTTTGCACCGATACATTTAGCCAAACGGTAGTTGTAAAAGGCCAATTGCCAAGTAATAATGCCCAGTATTGCGATACGGTGCGCGTATCGCAAATAATTGGTGCGGCTTGCCAAATTACTTGGCCCGATGGCGGACAGGGCCCCACATATGTACCGCCTACCAACAATAGCCAAGGCTTAGTAAGTGTTACTTGCGGAGAGTGTAGCGCCAGCACCTTGGTTACTTTTACAAAGTTATTCGCGCCACGCTTAAATCCTGCATCGTTCGAAATGTGCGCAGGTGGGGAAGTAACAGTAAGCTACCCTTCGGCACAGTATGTAAAGCTGGAATGGAGCGACGGGTACATAGGCAACACACGCACCCTTACACAGCCAGGCATGTATTATATAAATGTAACTGGCCAGCACTGCTCAGCACTTGATAGCCTGCGTGTAAAAGAGATAAAACCCGACGCTACATTTGCTTTAGCTAATGATACATTCTGCGTAAACCAACCGTTCGATTTGTTATCGTTGCCAGATTTGAACGATCAAAATTCTACATGGAAAATAACTGGGCCTGAGCAAAAGAGCTTCGATGCAAAAAATGTACTAGGGCTAACACTTACTAAAACAGGCACCTATACCATATCGCATAAACATATCATTGGCTACTGTATAAACACCTATGCGCAGAAACTGATAATAGTAGGTACCAAGGCAAACACCGAAGCTACAACATGCGACACCCTATTTGCTGCCGATATATCTACTACTTGTGCGGTGCAATGGCCCAATGGTAGCGATGCTGCATACTATGTGCCAAGTAGCAAATCAGCTTCTATACCTGTAACAGTTACATGCAATGGCTGCACAGCGCCATACAACATACATGTAAACTGGTTGCCGCACCCTGCCTTGCCAAGCCATAGCATAGAAATATGCGAGAGCCAAAATTACAGGTACATAATACCCTACAACTATGCACACACCGCCGTATGGCAGGATGGATCGGATGCATTAAGCTATGCTATTGACACGGCAGGGGTATATGTAGTTAACCTTACTAAAGGAGCCTGCAAGACCACTGACACACTTACTGTTACCACGCTCGACTGCGATGGGTGCTCGGTGTATATTCCGAATGCATTTACACCTAACAACGATGAAGCAAACGATATTTTTACCACTTATACCAATTGCCCATTTATAGCCCAATACCAATTGCAGGTATACAACAGATATGGCGAATTGGTTTTTGAATCGCTAGACGAAACAAAGGGCTGGAATGGCGAGTACAAAGGCAACCCAAGCCCGCCTGGCGTATATGTGTATGTACTACAAATAATTACAAAGGGCACTAAAGATTTTGAGAGCAAAAACTACAAAGGCAGCTTTACGCTTTTAAGGTAGCCACTGCTTGAAATCAGCACAGAAAAAGTAGGCAGATACTGAATAGAAATGTATCTTACGCGTTAGTAATACAGTAACCCTAATTACCATGCGCAAAACCTTATTTGCCCTGCTTGTATTGTTTATTGCATCATGTTCTAAAAACAATGATGAAATAATAAAAGGCAATACGCCTCCGCCTGATAGCACTATCGATTCTGCCACTATTGATATTTACATAAACAAAGTGTACGTAAACCTAATAGGCCGCGAACCTATAGGCAACGAGAAGGCAGAAGCTTCAGCTACACTTAAGCAACATAATTTCTCTGAGGCCGATAGGACCCAATTTCTCGATGCCTTTTTCAGCAAACCAGAATACAACCGCAACCTTTACAACATTGTACGCATAGAGTATCTCAATAACCTAGACAGTATGGAGATAGAAGGGGAAATTGGCTTGTATGAGTACCTGCAAACCCAACCTGAATA
>JAFDYM010000430.1 GCA_018267435.1 Bacteroidota bacterium
AGAATAGATAAAAAAGAGAAGCCGCCCCTTGTGAGGGCGGCTTCTCTTTTTTTATTGCTTATTTGTTAGCTGACTACTGCTTAATGTTGGTTACTGTACAAGCATCGGTATTGGTGCCATCGCTTAGTGTTACTGTATAAGTTAGAGTGTTGCCAGTTGCACTCAAAGTTCCGCTGCCACTAGCTGATACAGCTCCATTCGAACCGCCTACAGTTTGGCTAGCAATGGTTAAAATACCGTCGGCTACAGTGCCCGTTACCGACCATCCGCTACCATAAAAATTGTTGATAGTAATAGTATTGTCATTAACCTTGGTAACAGATGATGTATAAGCATCTGAACCCATAGTGCACGACTCGGTAGTACTGTAGGTGCCTACGTAGTTATCGGCAGTATGTGTTATTGAAACTGTTTTAGATGTAGAATCTGTTCCATTTGGGCCACTAACAGTTAGTACAACTTCGTATGTGCCGCTTGAAGTGTAAACGTGTGTTGGGTTTTCTAGGCTAGATGTTGTGCCATCGCCAAATTGCCAAGTATAAGTGCCCGATTCTTTAGAGCAACTTGTAAAAGCTACAGATTGACCGGTATTGAATGTGGTAGCAGTAGTGCTTATGCAGGCGGTAGTTTCTTTTTCTTTTTTACAGCCAGTAATAGTAGCTACGCTAAAAGTAAGGAATGCCATCAAGGCTACAAGGGTGTGCTTTTTCATGGTTATTTTTTTTGGTTATACAGGTAATAGTATATAAAAAGTAAAACATTGCAAAAAAAGTAGACAATAAAAACGCCACCCTATACAAGGTGACGTTTAATGTATTGATAATTAGGTTTTATTGCCTAACTGTAGTTACTACACATGAATCTATATAGGTAGGTAAATCATCAACTGAAAATCTAAACGTATAAGTATTGGTACTAGTATTGAATGTTCCTGAGCCCCTGTAGTTAAATGTTTCAAATTGCTGCTCAGGTACGGTTACTATGTTGTTTTGTAGTAAACCAATAGTTACTTCTTGCCCTTGGGTTATGTTGGCAAAATTACCAATCATAATAGTGTCGCCTGCTCCCGCTGTTACGGTCATTTCATAATCGTTGTTAGAGCTTATACACTCTTCATGGGCATTAAAAGTGCCCTCATAGGCTTTCTTGTTGCCGCTGTTGTCATCTTCTTTTTTGCAGCCGGTGCTTAACAACAATAAGCCCATCATACTTGCCGCCATTAATCTACTTGTAGTCATCCTTTCTGGTTTTGGTTGACATCAAACATGGCAAAATATGATAATGAATAAAAAGAAACGGCTGCCCTTGGGCAGCCGTTTAACAATAGTAAGTTGAAAAAGCTTATTGCTTAACAGCAGTTACTGTGCAGGTAACGCTACTGCCACCTTCGCTAGCTGTATAAGTAAAGGTAAGTGTTTGCTTATCGCCCGAAAGGCTGGCTGTAAATGCTGCTACTGTGGCATTGGTAGGGTTTATTTGCTGTGCAGGTACTGTAAGTGTATTTGCATTGGCAGTACCAGTTACATAAGCTATATCGCCCATGGTGCTAAAGTTGTAGATAGATACAGAGTTGCCGCTAGCGGTTAAAACTATATCGTAGCTAGTGCCGCAGCTAGTGGTAGCGGTATATGTACCTTGATAATCGGCAGCAGTAGCACCACCTCCGGTTACGGTAATAGTTTTGGTGGTAGTGTTACTGCCTTTGCTATTGCTTACGGTAAGGGTAACCGTGTAGGTGCCCGCTGTGGTATATGTATAGCTTGGGTTTTGTTGGGTCGATACATCGGCATTGGTTCCGCTTACGCCAAAGTCCCAGCTATAAGTTTCAGCAGCGCTACTACAGCTTGTAAAGCTTATGCTGCTACCTGCCACTACACTGCTACTGCTGCTTATGCAGGCTGTTGGGTTGCCAGCGGTATTAGTGTCATCTTCTTTGCTACAGCTGCTTACTACAAGCATACACAGGGTAAGTACGGCTAATACATAGGCTGAAAAATTCTTCTTCATTGTCTTTTTTCTTGTTTAGGGGTTATAAAGTTGAAAAGCCAATATAGCTATGTTTTACATCGCTGCGCTTATTTCTAGCCAATAATTTATAAGCAGGTTACTCCCTGTTTTAAAAACTATTAGGTTTGTAATACTATGTTCGACAACATTAATACGCGTAGCGTAACGTTTAATATTTTAATGATCAATTTAGTGCTGTTTGTTGTGGCTTTGGCTATTCCAACCCTAAACGATATACTTAGTCTGCACTATTTGTTTAACAAACATGGCTATACTGAAAGTATAGGCTTTCAACCTTACCAAGTTATTACACACATGTTTATGCATGGCGGGTTTATGCATATTTTGTTTAACATGTATGGTCTTTTTATGTTTGGGTCTATATTGGAAAGGGTGTGGGGGCCGCAACGCTTTTTGTTGTTCTATTTAATTACAGGCTTTGGTGCCGTAGTATTGCATATGGGAGTGCAAATGTGGATTGTGCACAGTGCTACTGGCACGTTCGACCCTACAATAGTACAACTTAACGATGCTGGACAAACAGCTATTGTTACTTATGTTTCTCGTACAGTAGGTGCATCGGGTGCAATATTTGGTTTACTTACGGCATTTGCTTTGCTGTTTCCTAATACCGAACTAATGCTGATGTTCATTCCTTTTCCGGTTAAGGCTAAATACTTTGTGCCTATATATTTGGCTATTGAACTTTATTTGGGTGTGGCCCAATATGGTGGCGATAACGTGGCTCACTTTGCGCACTTAGGTGGAGCATTGTTTGCCTTCATATTGGTAAAACTATGGAACAGAGACAGGTGGAACTTGTATTAGTAATTTCATTTTAAGAAATTTACGGTACACATATTAAATACTGCGCAGGGCTAATGCTAACTAATTCTATTTGGGGCGATATAAAGTATCAATTCACTTACGGCAATGCTGCCATCAAATTGATATTTGCCAACGTGGGCATATTTTTGATAGTGGTTTTGTTTAAGCTGGTATGCATAGTAGCACAAGTGCCCAACCTATATGTATTAATTATAAACTACCTAAAAGTTCCTGCTAGCCTAGGCACTTTGCTATATCAGCCTTGGAGCCTTTTCAGCTACATGTTTTTACACGAAGGCGTGATGCACATACTGTTCAACATGCTATGGCTATACTGGTTCAGCGAAATAGTAATCCTGTTTCTAGGCGATAAAAAAATTCTACCCATATACATACTTGGCGGCCTTTCAGGCGCTGGCTTGTACCTACTTATGTACAATACTATACCTTACTTTAAGGGGGCTATGCCGGTAGCATATATGGCAGGAGCCTCGGCGGGTGTAATGGCTATAGTGTGGGCAGCAGTGGCCCTTAGCCCCGACTATGAAATACGCTTACCTATACTGGGCAACGTTAAGATAAAGTACATAGCCATTGTA
This sequence comes from Bacteroidota bacterium, assembly GCA_018267435.1. Taxonomy (GTDB): domain Bacteria; phylum Bacteroidota; class Bacteroidia; order Chitinophagales; family LD1; genus Bog-950. The sequence goes on from JAFDYM010000430.1 coordinate 3,435, forward strand.
TCGATACTGATAGACATAATAAGCATACCTCAAGGCAATGCCGGCGGACATATAGCCCATATAGGCGGCGCGCTAATGGGCTATTGGTACATAAGAATACTGCAAGGTGGTACTGATTTGGCAGCACCTTTTACTGCTATAGGCAACCTGTTTAAACCCAAGCCTGCCGTAAAGTTGGTGCATAAAAGCGAAACCAAAGTGGCCGGCAAAGCTATACCTAGCGATAAAGTGCAGGAAAAGCTAGATGCTATATTGGATAAAATGAACGAGTCGGGCTACGATAGCCTAAGCAAAGAGGAGAAGGATTTTCTTTTCCGCTATTCAGACGAAAAATAGATGCAACAGAAGGACGGCACCTCTTTTCTACGAGGCTTCTTTATATTCCTAAATGTAGGCGCACTGGTAGTGCTGCTGCTATCGTGCATGGCTACCTACATTAATCCAAATGTGTTTTGGCAGTTGTCGTTTATAGGTTTTGCTTTTCCTGTAGTGTTATTGGTAAATGTGTTCTTCTTGGTGCTATGGATTTTTAAGCGCAGCAGGTTTGTGTTTATATCATTAGCGGCTATTATGCTATCGTGGAAGTTTATCTATTCATCGTTCACCATACACCCTGCCAGCAAAGAAGAAGGCGTAAAGGTAATGACCTGGAACGTAAAGAACTTCGACCTGTATAACTGGAGCCACAACCAAGCCACGCGCAGCCAAATGATGAACCTGATAGAAAAGGAAGACCCAGATGTGCTGTGCATGCAGGAGTTTTATACAAACAACCAAAGTTTTAAAAACCTAGAAACCCTGCGCGACTCGCTAGGCTTTGGCTATTGTTACTTTTACCCTAGTGTAAACACTAGCAAACTGCCCAAAACGCAGCTGCAAAAAACGCTATGGACTAGCGGCACGCTTAACCAGCAATGGGGCGTGGCCACATTTAGTAAGTACCCTATAGTAGATAGCGGCAGGCTAGACTTTAAAAACTCGTTTGCTAACGACTGTATATATACCGATGTGGAAGTAAACGGCAAAGCGGTGCGCGTATACAACGTGCACTTTCAATCGATACAACTTGGACAGCAGGACTATGCCGCTATAGATAGCGTGGAACAGAAGAGCAAAGTAAAATGGACGGATGTAAAAGCTGTGGTAAAGAAAATGAAAACG
>JAFDYM010000431.1 GCA_018267435.1 Bacteroidota bacterium
AGTATCTCATCGTAGTGGGCTATTAGATAGCTTATTTTGCTCGACATCATTAGCGATACCAAGGCTACGGGCAATATCAACACAATGAATGATACAAACATCAATAGTATAATGGCCAATGGACTAGGCCACTTGCGTTTAGGCTTTTCGGTTAGCTTAAAATAGGGCCTGCGCAATATAATGTAGAAAATAACCGAGCCAAGAAAGGCGCTGATAAAGGGTTTCATCAACCATAGCAAAAAGCAGCCCAAGCCTATCAAGGCAATCACAAAAATGGTCTGCTTTAGCTTGTCGTTGTTCAGTCTATCTTGCAAGGGTGTAGGGTTTTGTTTTTGGAAGATAGCAAGAAAAAGAGTGTGCCGAAGAACCTTAAGTTTTCTTAAGCAAAACCGCCCACAGCACTCGCGCCCGTGGGAGGCGCACCAAGTAGCTAGGCGCAACCGTATCGCGCATAAACAAAAAACCGCAAGCTGTGCGCTCGCGGTTTGTATAGGTGTTATGGTTTCTTTTCTTCTTCCTCGTCCTCGAAGGTTTTAGCTTCCTCGCCAGGTTCGCGTTGCTCAAGCCAAAAGTTGTTGTAGCCTTCGCCTACGGTTATTTGTATGCGCTGCTCGGCTATCATTTCTAACATACTTAAGAAAACGAACATGGCGTGTATGCGGTTCTCTACCTCGTCGAACACTTCTTCGAATTTTAGCTTCACACCATTCTTCAGGCGTTCGGTTAACAGCATCTTTTCGCCGGCTATGGTATAAGGTGGACTAACAACTGTATGTACCACTTTGTTCTTCTCGCGGGCTACGCGCTCCAGTACGGTTTGGAAAGCCTTTAGCAAGCGGAACATGGTTAAGTGCTGCATCTCGTGTTCGGTTTCGAACAGGGCGGCTATCTCCTTGTTTTCGCTTAGCGCGTTGCCGCGCTTGTTTATGCTTTGGCGGTCCTCCTCTAGCTTGCGCATAGCCTCGGTTACCTCCTTGTACTTTTTGTACTCTATTAGGCGCGTTACTAGTTCCTCGCGCGGGTCTATTTCGGCACCGGTAGCAGGGTCAAGCTCCTTGCGCGGCAATAGCATTTTTGCCTTTATGCGCATAAGCGTAGCCGCCACTAATATAAATTCGCTGGCTACATCCACGTTCAGCTCGGGCATGGTGTGTATGTAGGCAAGAAAATCATCGGCAAGCTTGGCAATAGGAATATCGTATATGTCCAGCTCGTCGCGCTCAATAAAGAACAACAGCAGGTCGAAAGGCCCCTCGAACTGGGGCAGTTTTATTTCGTAAGTATCTTGCATAATAAGGGTAGCGAAGATAAGGTTTGGAAGCCACAAAACAGAATGCCCATAGCCACGAAGGCGCAAAGACGCTAAGAATGAATGCGCTAAGAACATCCTTCTTAATATTTTCTTCTTCGTGGCTTCGTGCCTTTGTGGCTATTATCTCGCTATCTTCGCCCACATGAGCCACGCCAAACCCACCGATGTACCTGCTATAAAATGGTGGAAGGTATTATTGGCCGTGGGCTTTAGCATAGGCATATCGGCGTACTTTATCGCCCGCTCGTTCCACCCGGAAACACTTAGCAGTATATCGTTCAGCGCACACCTATGCATAGGCTTGGTACTGGCGCTAGTTACCGTAGTAGTGCGCGACTTTGCCTTTGTGTATAAGCTACGCCTAAGCAGCGGCATACAGCTAGGCTGGTGGCAAACACTTAAAATAGTGTTGATGTGGGAGTTCGGCGCTACCGTTACACCCAAGCTGGGCGAGGTAGCTTTTGTGCTGTACATCCTAAAGCGCGGGGGCTTAACCTACGGTAGAAGCACTGCCGTGTTAATGCTGAATGCTTTCTTTGATAACCTGGCTTTTGTTATCCTGTTTACAGGCGCATACCTTGCCCTAGGCGAGCAAATGTTCCTGGTACCTAGCAACTGCGCCGACTTGAAAGGACAGGAGTATCTAGGTCGCATTACCGACCTAGCCAAGGGCGCATGGGTAGGCTACTTTGCTATGCTGGGCGTATCGGTATTTATGTTTGTATCGGTATTTTTTCTACCGCACAGGGCTAGGCAATTGTTCCAATACCTAAGCAATACGCGCTTGTTCAGCCGCTTTAAAAACGGACTGTTTATACTGGGGCAAGAAATTGAAATTACCTCTTTGGAATATCGCCACAAGCCCTTCAGCTTTTGGGCGCAAATGACGGTGGCTACCCTTATCAACTGGAGCAGCCGCTACCTATTAGCCAATGCCTTGCTATATGCCTTTAGCGCTGTGCCGCTGCCTATGGGCGAGGTGTTTGCAAGGCAGCTAATCATTTGGGTCTTCCTAATTATACCTAGCACACCAGGCGCTAGCGGCGTAGCCGAGGTGCTTTTCCTTTCCTTCAACTGCCAGTATATGCCGGTAGGCCTAGCCGCGGGCATAACCACGGTGTGGAGGATGTATAGCTATTACATTTACCTTATCATTGGCGCTATACTGTTGCCGAGATATATAGCGGGCAAAAGAGAAAACAATTAATGCCACAAAGGCACAAAGAGGCTAAGTTTCAGTTAACATCTTTGTGCCTTCGTGTCTTTGTGGCTAGGTATTACTTCAGCCTAGTCTTAATAAAGCTTGTCGCTTTAGTGTAAGCATCTTTGGTGTACTCCTTGTTGTATTTCGGGTTGCTAGGGTTGGCAAAGGCGTGGTCGGCATTGTAGCGGTGCACGGTAAGTTTCTTGCCGGCCTTCTTCATGTTCGTTTCAAAACCCTTTACAACGCTCTCGTTGATGTGTTGGTCCTGCGTGCCAAATATGCCCAGCACGTCGCAGTTCAATGTCTTCAACTTGTTGATGTCCTGCTCGGGCATACCGTAGTAAACCACACAAGCCTTAGCCTGCTTGCCCAGCATAAGCGCTGCTTGTAACGACCATGCTCCACCCATACACCAGCCCATGGTGGCAATATTTGCTTTATCGCCCACTACCTTGCGCAGGCTATTGATAATGTCGCGCGCGCGGGTATCGCTCAGTTCGCTGCTGTACTTCTGTGCTTCGGGTACTGAGGTAGCCACTTTGCCATCGTATAGGTCGATGGCATAAACGGTAACATTGCCCAAAGCTGCCTGTAGCTTTTCGGCCTCTTGCTTTATGTAGTCGTTCAGTCCCCACCATTCATGGAACAGGAATACAACCTTAGTAGTTTGTGTATCGGGCGTTACGCGGTAGGCACGGGCATCTTCGCCGTATTCGGTTTTAAAGGTCAGCATCTGCCCCTTCTCTTTCTCTAGTTTAAACGGTGTTGGTTCCAAGTGTTTGCTTGCAAAGTTAGTGTTTAGGGCCAGTTCGGCATTCTGCTCGCTTACAGGGCGCACACAGCAGCTAGCCTGCTGCGCAAAGGTGTATGAGCAAAGTAGCGTGAATAGGATGGTTAAATACCTCATATTGTGTTGGGTTTTAGGTAGCGAGAAGGCTAAAAATGTGTGCCTGTTAACTAATCATATTTTAATAAGAAGCAAGAAGCATTAAAAACATTTGGCGCGTTACTGTTGCGCCTTGCCCATACTGCTTCGCACCTTAGGCCTGCCCCGACCTGTCGGTGGCGTGCATACTGTGGAGCCTAGCTTAACAACATATTGTGCGCTACTTCTGCCCACGATTTAAATCGTGGGCTACTGAATGGAAACATATCTATCCTAGAAAAAGTGAGTAATGTTCACGTGTTGCCCAAAGAATCCTACGTATCCGTAGCCCATGAATTAATTCATGGGCTAACAAAGCGCTCAAAATATCCTATAACGGCTAGCAGCAACACAAAAAATTAACCCGCCAATCTTCATTACAAGCTGCCTTTTCTTGCCATAATATTGTAAATCTATTCACCAATCCAAATCTTAAACTTACCATGGGTACTTTCGATGTTGTCCGCCAGTTTAATTTCCCTACCATTATCCGTTTCGGCGCAGGTGCCGTTAAGGAACTGCCTGCTTACCTTAAAAGCAACGGCCTAAGCAAGCCGCTTATAGTTACCGACCCTAACGTGGCAGCATTGCCGTTCTTTAAAGGTATAGTAGAGGACCTGAAAGCAAATGGTTTATCGGTAGAGGTATTCAGCGATATACACAAAAACCCAGTAAAGAGCGATGTATACAAAGGCGTAGCTATGTGGGACGCAACCGACCGCGATAGCGTAGTAGGTATAGGCGGTGGCGCTGGCTTGGATGTGGCACGTGCCGTATTGTTAGGCATTAACCACCGTGAGGACCTATTTAAATATGATGACCTAATAGGTGGCGATGTATATGTAACCAACGATGTACCTCACTTTGTTACCATACCTACCACCAGTGGTACAGGTAGCGAGGTAGGCCGCAGCGCTATTATAGCCGATGATGTAACGCACCAAAAGAAAATATTGTTCTCGCCTAAGCTAATGGCGAAAGTGGTGTTTGCCGACCCGATGTTGACCATGGAGCTGCCACCGTTTATTACAGCCGCTACGGGTATGGATGCACTAACGCACAACATGGAAGCATTCCTTGCTAAAAACTATCACCCTATGTGCGATGGTATAGCCTTGGAAGGTATCCGCTTAATATCTCAATCGCTTGAGAAAGCAACCAACAGCCCAGACTTGGAAAGCCGCTCGCAAATGTTGTTGGCTTCTATGATGGGTGCTATCGCCTTCCAAAAAGGCTTAGGTGTAGTGCATTCGTTGGCACACCCGCTTAGCAGCTTGTTAGATACGCACCACGGCCTTGCCAATGCGGTGAACATACCTTACGGTATGAAGTTCAACATAGCAGGCTTTGAAGACAAATTTAAACGCATAGCCGCTACGCTGGAACTGCCACAGCAGAACGGCGAGGCAGTAGTACAGTACCTGTTCGACTTGAACACCAAAGTGGGAATCCCTCACCGTCTGCGCGATATAAACGTGAAGGAGGAACACCTAGAGGAGCTAGCTGACCTAGCGTTTGCCGACTTTGCACACCCTAACAACCCTAAGCCAGTAAGCAGGGCCGACTTTAGGGCACTATACGGCGAGGCATTGTAGGAAGAATTTGACGATATGACAATGTGATAATTTGAGAATTTAGGCGTACCTTAATCGGTGTAATCAAACTATAATCTGTGGAATCAAATAATAAGAAAATACGTATAGGCCTTACCTTTACCGAGGCGCGACATGAGAACTACCCTACATGGATACAAGGTAGCGATGCCGACATAGAGATAGTGGAGCTACATTGGGATAAGCACAGTATGGAAGAGGTGTGGGACGAAGTAGAAGACTGCCACGGCATAGTGCTTAGTGGGGGTGTAGATGTGCATCCTGACTTTTATGAAAACGAGCGCACCGAATACCCTAATGGCCCCAAAAGCCAAGAAGAGTTCAACAAGGAGCGCGATGAGTTTGAGATGCATGTGTTTGAAACAGCCTTGAACTTCGACAAGCCCGTGTTGGCTATATGCCGTGGTTTGCAGCTGGTAAACGTAGCCCTTGGCGGAGACCTTGTGCAGGACTTGGAAGAGAACGGCAAGAATGACCACCGCAGGCACGAAGTAGATGGCGAGCACGAGGTGAAGATTAATAGCGGCAGCTTGCTGCACCAAGTGGCAGGCACTACAATAGGCCGCGTTAACAGCGCGCACCACCAGGCAGTTGGCAAGGTGGCAGACGAGTTGATTCCTAATAGCTCTTCTCCCGATGGCGTAATAGAAGGTGCCGAGTGGAAACACAAAGCAGATAAGCCTTTTCTATTAGCGGTACAGTGGCACCCAGAGCGCATTACAGATAAGGATACCAACCCGCTATCGAAAAACATACGTGCCGAATTTTTGAAAGCTGTAAGGGCAAACGCATAAACAACTTTTCAAAATCAACAAAATAGAAGCCCTGCCAACATAGGTGGGGCTTTTGCTTTTTTTAGTATTAGCACGTGCCTATTAATTGGGCATACTATTTTACTTTGTGCTACGCAACGTGAAATATATAACCACATGAAGAAGAAAGTACAACTGGTATTGGGTAGTGGAGGTGCTAGAGGTATTGCCCATATAGGCGTAATACAACGTTTGCTTGAAGAGGACTATGAAATAGTAGAAATAGTAGGTTGTAGCATGGGGGCCGTGGTAGGCGGCATGTATAGTGCCGGCCATTTAGAAGCATACACCGAGTGGTTGTTGAAGCAAAGCAAAACGGATGTTTATCGTCTGTTTGATATTACTTTTTCATTGCACGGCTTAGTTAAAGGCGACCGCATATTTCAGATACTAGAAGAAATGGCGGGCAAGCATGATATAGAAAAACTGAAAATTCCCTTTACAGCTATAGCTACTGATATGCACAGCCGTACCGAGGTGCACTTTAACGAGGGAAATCTATTTAAAGCGTTGCGCGCAAGTACAGGAATACCAGGTGTGTTTACACCTATTGCAGATAGTGGCCGCCTATATGTGGATGGCGCGGTGTTGAATCCTTTGCCTGTAGACGTATTGCACAGACGTAAAGATGCCAGCATAATAGCTATTAACTTGAACGGAGCTATAGAATCAGACATTATAGCCATACCACAACCACAGCCGCCCGATGAGGAAAAGGCGCCAGCTTTTTGGACGCGCATAAAAAGCTATTTTGAAAAAGCCCAAGATGATGCAGCCGAGAAAAAAGAACCCGAAACCATAGAAACGAAAGCAGAGGATCCTGTACCGGTTACTGTGCCTACGTTTTCTATGTTCGAGTTGCTGAGTGCCAGTTACGATGCTTCGCTTGATAAATTGGCAGCTATGACGTTGCGCGAAAACCCTGTAGATATGATAATAGAAATACCGCGCAATACTTGTTCGGTATTCGAGTTTTACCGCGCAGCCGAGTTGATTGAAGTAGGCCGAAAACAGTACGACAAGGCCATGGCTAAACAAAAGAGAGAAGACTAGGTTACAGAGTTTTCTTCTTCTTGTATTTCACCGGCATTTGGGTCATATTCCGTTTCTACACCTTGTAGCATTATCTGTTGCCAGTCCTTTTCTCGCCATACATTGTAGTAGTACAATATGGTGTTGAAGCTTATCACATCATCTTTCAAAGCATCGGCATTAGTGCTCATTTCTGTATTGTTCAGCTCAAGGCTTTTGAATAGAACCAACCCTTCTTCGTTTTTTGCCACATGGTTTTCCAATGCTTCTAAAACAGAGGAAGTAAATGTAAAGCGGTTCAGTATATTAGGTAGCTCATCAAGTGCGTTGGTATAGTCGGCACACACACAATGCACTTTAATAGTGGCATATCCTTGCTTTACATCATTAGAAAGTGCGCTCCATTTTATGTTGCCAAAATCTATGAATACAGAAGGAGAAATAATGGCATCCCCACTGCCGGCCGTTTGGCTGTTCCAGATATCTACAACTGCCGTTGGTGTTTTGGCTACAAGCTTTGTTTGTATAGCTTTTAAATATGGTTTTAGCATGCTGAGTTTTTTGATAGATTAATTATTGCTGTACAGGTATGCCGAAGGTTCGCTGTATCCAAGCAGTATCTACTTTATAATGGCTAAGGGCATCTTTTGTTTTGCTCCATAGTGCATCAAGGTCGGTGCTTACGGCCCACTCAAATTTGCAGTCCGCTACATCAAAGCCGTGCTTCGCCATTTTAGGTAGCAGTTGGTCGTTAATAATAAACTGCAACAAGCGCTTATCGCTTTCGGTTATGCTATCGGCCACACGCTCGTGCACCTCAGCCTGGCTACGGCTGCTGCCGCTATCTGCCGTCATGGTTTGACCTATCAATAGTTTGCTTAGTTCGCTATTGGCGCGGTCAATTAGTTTGTCATATACATTGTAGGCATCGCCTTTAGTACTTTCTACAAACTCAATGCTCTCACCTTCTTGAAACACAGCATAAGTAGCGCTACCCATTTTGCGCAGGTTGTTGGCCATGCGCTCCATATCTACTTGTGCACGGCTCGCAGTTTTACCTACCCGCACAGGCATACCAAACACCTCTGTGTATTGGCTCCATTGCAGCATAGCATTCTTCTTAAAAATAAAAGCTGGTGCAGCCATCTTCAGCAAACCTAAATCGCGTTCAGTACCTACTTCTATCAGCCAATCACAGTATGGTGATTCGCGATATGGCAGACCGTTTGCATAATCGCCCTGTGTAATGGCCACTACACCACATTCGGGTATTACATGTCGGCGTGGCACTAGGGCAATTTGCTCGTAGCCTTTTGTTGTTATGTTCCAAAGCTGTATCAAACTGTGGCCATACCAGCGGCTTTCAAGTGCTAGTTCTATAAATTTGTAAAACCAGCTACTTTCAAATAGTTGTTTAGAAACGGCACAATCATTGCCTGCACTATCTGTTATCTTAAATTTTTGGGCTAGCAATTTGTTTACACGTTGGCCCAGCAAACCTTGCACATGTGCATCAAGCAATATTTCATCGTATAGCGCATATAGCTGTAAGCGCTGTGGGTGCGATAGGTTTTCGGCAGTAGCAATGGCAGTACGCCAAGTGTCAACATCTTGCCGAGTACGCCAATTCGTTTGCTCTATTATGCGGCTGAATACAATGTCTTTATTGGTTGATTTTATTGTATTTGTTTTTTGTTTGGTCATGTATTATTACTATTAATGTAATGCATAAGGAATAATGATATTAGCATGGATATTCTCTGGACTTTCAAGGTCGAAAACCCTTACAGGTAAAGGTTGGCTCCAACTCCATAAGCCCATATCTGAAATCCATACTTCTTTTCTTGTCTTTGCTCCATCGAGTGTTGTCAACAGGTTCCAGTTATCCCCTTGTTTTGCCTCTATTGCTATTTTCCCAGATGTGTTCTGTAATTCGGCAATTATTGTAAAAGTCATACCAGCGTTTGTTACATTCATCTCATATCCCAACTCTATAGTTCCTGTTGCGCCACCATCATTGCCCGGTGCGCGCTTGGCTATAAAAAGGGGAACTATATCATATGGGGATTCTTCACTATTATCAGTTAAGCTTAGCCTGCGCTGTTTTATGAAGGCCTGCACCATGCCGCGCCAATTTTTCGTGTCCTCAGTTGTAACAGGGCACAAATAAGTGTTTGAATTTGCCCCGGTTACATTAGATAACCCCCAGTTTCTATATCCCATTCGGTCAGGCTCATTGGTATATCTAAGTTTTATTTCTCCATTTACCACTATAAGAATATCTGTCAATGTGTCCAAATCGCTTAGTTCCTCTTGATTTTTATCCGGCGGAAATGCTACTTCGATCGTCTGTGAGAATGGCATTACTTTCTCGGGTAGCAAGTCGGTTTTCTTTGGGTTGCTTATTGTTTCTTCATTTAGCATAGTATCATTTTTACCAGCTATATCCATTTGCAGTGTTGCTGCCAAATATGCTGTTGTTGACTGTTGAGTTTATTGCTTGTAGTGCTGGCAGTACAGGGCTTATCTGCCCTTTGCGAACCATGTCTAGCCACTTAATGGCGGCATTGTACCTATCTAATCGTATCTGCGGTATGTTGCGCGGTGCGATGGCGCAGAACAGGTGATAAACCGCTATATCTACCATAAACATTTTTATAAGCGGGTTTCTATCATTGCCTGCGGCAGAAAAAATTGCCACTACATCATAGCGCTCGCGCAGGTAACTTTCCATCTCGGCTTGTGCCTTGATTTCTACATCCATGCGCACATGGTTATTGTAACCCGTTAGGGCATCTAGCGCCTGCTCTTTTAGCTGCGCTTTATAATCATCTTCCAGTAAAAACATAGTGTATTTATTTAGTAATTGTATTTTCTTTCTCGCTCGCCTATTATCGCGTCAAGAGTAACGTTTGGCTTGTGTAGCAGCATGTATATGGCTCCTTCGTCGGCATCGGGACTGTCATCGGGTGCGCGGCTGCCAGGCTCGGTAGCCAGTAGCTGCTCAATGGCAGTAGCAAAGTCGGGGGCGTTCATTTTTTCTTGGCTGTAAAAAACGCAGCCCCGCTCGTAGTAAGGCGCAGTGGCTTCTATGCGTTTATACTTATCGGGCTTTTTGCGTCGGTCTTCTCTTATGGGCAACTGCAAGTTTCTTTCTCTTCCTACCTTATCTATTTCGCTCAGTATTATATCCTGCAAAAAGTTTGTTTCCATGTAGAAGTCGACGATTACATCATTTGGAATCGAGCTGTACAAATCGTATAGATAATTCACCATTACTTGTATATCGGTGCGGCGAACAAAAGCATCTATCAGGTGTAGTTCCTTGCCGCGCTTGCCCCAAAACTTTACCGCTTTAAAGTCGCTATGCTTTGTGTTTTTGAACGAAGGATCTACATATACTACCAGTTTTTCGTATTCATGTAGCGGCAACATTTCTTTCCATTTTATCCATTCGTGCTTAAACACGGTGCCCTCTTCAATAGGGTTGTTCATATACTCGCGCTCCCAACTGCGCAATACAAGCATCTCCTTCTTTTCGTGCCAATAAGCATTGCTATATTTTTCTACCCAAGTGCTTTCTCCATGCTCATCAAGCGCATTTACCTTTAAGTGATACCACCTATACTTTTCATCCTTCTTTGCCACCATCATATCGTGTAGATGTGCCAGTATGCTATGCTTGCTTATGCGGTTATTTACGATCAGAAACCTTTCTCTACCTATATCCATGCAGCCCATCAAATCATCCAGCGCCCACTCCACAGCCTCGCGCACTAGCGATGGATTTTTGTTCAGCTTCTTGCTATCACAATCATCCATTATTATCAGGTCGGGGCGGTGCTCTTCGCTGCGTGTGCCGCGCGGGCTTTGCCCCATGCCTAGCGCATAGAAGGCGCAACCCGTGCGTGTAACAAACTCGCCAAGCTTCCACCTATTGCTACTTACCTGCTTGCCATAGTCGTGTATAATGCGGCGGTTGCTGTGTAGCTGTGCTTGTAGGCCCGCCAAAAGGCGGATGGCTTTTTCTTGTGTTTGTCCTACCAGTATCATGCACTTCAGTTCGCCCAGTGCCATTAGCCAAAAGGGTATACCTATATCAGCATGCGTGCTTTTGGCCGAACCACGAAAGGCTTCGAATATGCCTTTGAAGTTTTTGTTGTTGCGCATGGCATTGGCTATGCTTACGTGGAACTCGGCCGTAGGCGCAGTAGCATACATAGGGAAGTAGTATTCAAAAAAGGCGGCATAATTATTCTGCAGGCGTTCAATGCGCGCCGTTTTTTCTTCACTGCTTTCTTTCAAATCTATTTCGGTGTGCTTGGCTATAGCTAGGCAAGCAAGTTCAAAGCTAGGTGGTAAATCTTTTTCACTCATAAGGTTTAAGGTGTGGCATTCTGTAAGGGAACACAATTGCATATAATGGACAATGGTGCTCAAATCTGTGGTGCTATACCACTTCCTGTTTATAGGAGGGGGCAGGGGGTGGTTGAAAGGCTAAAAGAATTATTGTCCCTACTTCCCATCGCGCATCATTTGGCGCACGTATTCCATTTCGTATATCACTAGCTCGCGCGCTAGCTGTGGTTTTATTTTTACTAGGTAGTTGTTGAACTCTTCAAGCATATTCATTACAGCTCCGCTATCTATGCGGCGTTCTATTTTGTTTATACACTCGGCTAGCTTGGCTAGCGTGTTGGTTTCTTTTAGCGTAATGGCGCGTTGCTCGGTACTGGCTTCTTTCATTATGGCCTCGCTTTGTTCGTAGTACAACTGTATTAATGTTTTGGGTGAAAGGTTTTTTGCCGTGCGCAGTTTCATCCACTCATCATCGCGTATCCAGCCTTCTATGGTTAGCAGGTCTTCGTCTATATAGCGTGTTATATCAAGGGCGTCTAAACCCTGATCGGCGTATAGCGTACGCGCTAGTTCTTTGTTCCTATCCATTATGTATTGTTTGAATTTGTTAGAAGCAGACTGCTTACACCAAGGCCCAGATTTGGGCTTTGGAAATGCAAAGGTCGCACATGTTTAACCACTTCTCCAAATTCAATTTCCCGCATGGGGGGTTGAACCCCCCATGCGGGAAACCCGATTTGCAAATCGCCTTTCGATTGTTGTATCTTTGCATCGTCAAACGGGTTTTCCGGGTACAACAGGGTAACATATACAGCCCTGTAATTATTCACTTAACAGATATATACTAATCAAGCCAAGCCTATCAATAGGCTTAGAGTTTAATGTTGTGCCAATGCGCAATAGGTATAATGCTGTGCCTTAAACATTCAATAAAGTGGCAAACACAAAAGCAGGAACTAAAAAATTTGTGCTTAGCACATCGGGCTTAAACAGCTATGGCTTTCGCATACTTACCGAGGGGGCCGACTTGGAACAATTCAAAAAAAATCCGGTAATGCTATTCAACCATAGCCGCGATAACGAAAGCTACACAGGCCCTGTGGGCCGATGGCTGAACATAGCTATAGATGGCGATACAATAACCGCCGAAAGCGAATTCGACATGAACGATACAAAGGCTGTTGCTTTGGCCCATAAAGTAGAAAACGGCTTTCTGCGTGCTGCCAATTTCGGTATAAAAATATTGGAGACCAGCGATGCTGCCGAGCTGATGCTGCCGGGCCAACTGTTGCCCACCGTTACTAAATGGAAGGCTGTAGAAGCCAGTGTGTGCGATATACCTAGCAACGATGATAGCCTGATACTATACAACATAAACGATGAACGCATTGAACTAACGCAGCAGGGCTTGGTAAATTTCTTTACCCCGCTGCATGCTACCACCACTACCGATATGGAATTACTGCAACACCTAAACACCGCGCTTAACCTAAGCGCCGACGCCAAGCAAAGCGATGCACTTACCGCGCTACAACATGTAGCGAACGAACACAAAACACTGACCGCTGATAATCTACAACTAAAGGCCGAGAACGAGGCCTTGCACAACGAACTGGTAGATGGCCTGGTACAACTAGCCATAGAACAGAAGAAGATAAGCGCGCACCAAAAGCCCCTGTATGTTGAGCTGATGAAGAAAGACTTCGACAATACACGTAAGTTGATAGATGGCATAAAGCCTGCTATAAACCTGGCGCAAGCGGTGCACCAAAACTACCACGATACCGAAGACCGTAGCCTGTGGACACTGAACGATTACCGCCAGCGCGACCCCCGCGCACTTGAACAGATGCGCGTGCAACTACCCGCCAAGTTTCAACAACTGGTGGATGCCTTTGAACAGAGTATCAAATAAGCACGTGTGCAATGTTGTTCCGCAGTTATCCCTTTGGGGTAGTGCTATTAATGCAAAGAATTTGTCAGCATTTTATTAGTCCCGTTAGGGATGATATGTTGGTAGAAATAACTGCGAAAAGAGCCTAGAATCCCGTTAGGGATGATACACGTTTCTCAGCTTCGGGGTCCAAGCTATGCATGAGACCCCAAAGCGACAGTCATAGTGTTTCTCCTAAATGGTATTAGCATAACGATTTACAAACACGCGGTACGATAGGCTACGGCCTTAACTACAAACCTTTCTCTTTTTACATTAAACAAATTTTCAATGAAAAACATTCTGTCTTTTCTTGCCACTATCCTTATGCTTGGTTTTATAGCATCTCCGCTATCGGCCACATTGCATTGTTCACCCAATGTAGCATTTGCGGGCCTGTTCTCGCTGTTAACTATTGCAGGGATAGTTGGCTTTTTTATAAACCCCACCACCAGCGGCATACATACCAACAGCCTATTGCAACAGGTATGGATAAACCAGCTAATGGAAAAGCTGTATGAAAATAGCGGCCACCTATTGCGCAGTTTAGATATGAGCGCATTTGTAAACTACAACACCATAAACCTAGGCGATGCAGGCGTAGACCCTGAAGTGTTAGTGAACAACAACACCTACCCTATTGATACGGTAGAACGCACTGATAGCACCTTGACCATAACGCTTGATAGATACCGCACCAAGAACACTATAGTGCGCGATGCCGAAGCAGTGCAGCTAGCCTATAACAAACTAGAAAGTGTAATACGCGGCCACCGTAGCAAGATAGCCGAAACCGTATTGGCTAAGGCTACACATGCCTGGGCACCTGCTGCCGATGGTGCATATACACCAGTGTTTGGTACAGGTGGCAACGACCGTGCCGATGGCAGCAACCGCAAGGCACTTGCTGTAAAAGACATAGCCAAGGCGCGTAGGTTGTTCGATAAACTAAAGGTGCCGCAAACTGGTCGCGTGTTGGTACTGTGCCCCGAGCACCAGGAGGACTTGATAAATGCCGATGCGCAATTGTTCAAGGCATTTGCCAACCAACGCACCGGCGAGATATTACAGCTGTTCGGCTTTGATGTATACGTAAGCACATTGACCGCCACCTACAATAGCACTACTGGTGCTAAGGTTAACTATGGGGCTACTGCCGCCAGTACCGATTCGCCTTCTTCACTCTTCTACCACGAAAATGAAGTGATGCGTGCCGATGGCGATACCGAAATGTTTTCGCGCCTGCGCGACCCTGAACAAGACGGCGACATAGTAGGCTTTAGCAAAAGGTTTATAGGCATACCTATCCGCAACAAATACATAGGTAGTATATACAGCACCGCAGTAGGCGAGTAAACTTTCATTTCTGTTTTCATGAGTAGCTCCGCCTGCTAATAGGTGTGTCGTACACGCTTATGCTTTGGCTGCTTGGCAATACAAGCATGGCAGGTGGAGCGAAATGAAAAACGCAAACATTAAATAGTAAACATGAAGCGCACCATTACATACCTAAGGCCATTAATAGAGGGCGAAGATGCAAAGCCATCGCTGCGCAGGTTGATAGCCATTGGCTTTTTGGTAGGCATGATAAGGTATGTAGAACATAGCATGACGCAGCACTGCGAACCTAATAGCGAAACCCTGTGGGCATTCGGCAGCTTGATATGCATAATGCTAGGTATTACCACCATGCAAACCATAGTACAGCGCATAAACAACAAAGCAAGCGATGCAGGAGAACCATAACATGATGAACGCCGAGCTTACCCTGCTATTTGCCACCATAAGCTGGGCGGGCAACCTATACAACTGGCAGCAGCTAGATAGCAATATGATAGCCCCGCTTATGCACTTGGTGCAAATAGCCGCTGCTATAGTGGCCATAGCCATAGGGGTGCGCACCCTGCTGCGTAACGAGGGCAAGTAAGTCACACCCATTTTTTCATAACCCAACCAACAACGCAAGTATGAAACACATAACACTATACAGCAGTATGCTAGTGCTTACCTGCCTGGTACAAAGCTGCTGCAAGCAATACACCGCAGGGCTACAAACAAGCAGGCTGCAAAGCGATAGTACCATAGTAGTAGAACGCTTGCGTACCGATACTATAACCATACCCGGTGATACTATAACCATAGAACTGCCTATATGGCAAAACTGTTCTACCAGCGCTAGCAATACAGCTAGGGTAATAACCGAGGTAAAAGGCAAGCGTAGCAAGGCCAGCGCCAAGCTAACTGCCGATGGCAAGCTGAGCATAACACTGAACTGCGACGAGTACCGCACTGCACTAATAGCGCGCGATAGCCTAATACGCCGCCTGCAAACCGATAAGCAAAGCAGTGTAGAAACCAAGGTGGTAGAGCGCAAATACATACCACAAATATTTTGGTACAGCATGGTGTTTAGCTGCTGTGTACTGGTGTGGTGGCTTGCCAAGTTGGTGCTATGGGCCTACAGCAAGTGGCCGATGTAAATGATGTACTAAACGTCGCCTCGCTACCCTCTAACTCTACCGAGGCTTTGCTCGGTACTATAAGCCTAAAGGGAGAACCGCTCGACTTGAATGCTAAACCGTTCCGCGTCCCCTTAAGGGGAAAGTTTGTTGAACGACAGTGAATCAAGCGAGGGGTAGAACGGTTTGGCTTCCCAATTTTTTCATTCCTAAAAAACAATAGATAACCAATGCCGTTGAATGACATTAAAATTACCAAGATAGAGAAAGGACTTGGCCGCCCGGCACCAGTTGAGGATAGCACCAGTGCCTTGCTAATGGGCGCTATAGCTTTAGCTGCCGATACTACCGACCCGGCCAATCCTTTGCCTGAGCTGAAGCTGGACAACCTTTATCTTTTCTACAGTGTAGAAGATGCCGAGAAGGCGCGCATAACCAAAAGTTATGACGAGGACAATAACGTACTAGTACACCATCACATTAGCGAGTACTTCCGCTTGGCACCGGGCCAGCCCTTGTATGTTTACTTAGTTGCCCAAGGCACTACCTTCGAGCAGATGTGCGATGCAGCTACCGCCAACAGCTTGCGCACTTTGCTTAACGTAGCCGATGGCAAAATAAGGCAAGTGGGCATGGTGCTTAACCCTGCAGGCGGCACAGGCGGTACTGCTACAGCCGGTATAGAAGACGACGTAGCTACAGCTATACCTATGGCACAAACCGTAGCCGACGAAGTATATGCACTGCACTACCCTGTAGATATAATAATAGAAGGCCGTGGCTTTGATGCTACAACGATAGGCACTGTGCTTGACCTTACTAGCTTGGAAAGCGAAAACGTAAGCGTAGTAATAGCGCAGGACCTTGATATGCTAAGCATAACACCTAGTAATGGCGGCACCACACCTATTACCAATACGGGCTATGCAGCAGTAGGTACTTACTTGGGTATGACTGCCAGCAAGGGCGTGGCCGATAGCCCTGCCGAGGTAGGCCTTAACTACCAAGGCAATGTACAGAGCCTTGGGCTGCAGAAGTATATCAACTACGGCTATGGCGGCAAGGCATTGAACCTATATAGCACTACCGACCAAGATGTGATATACGACAAACGCTATGTAGCGCTGCGCACCTTTCAAGGTACCAAGGGCGTGTACTTTACACAAAGCTTTACCTGCGCCGATGCCGAGAACGATTTTATTTTTCTTGAACTAAGCCGCACGCACAACAAGGCACACCGCAGTATATACAAAGCATACGTGCCTTACATCAATACCAAGTTTAGGCTTACCGAACAAGGCTTGATACCCGGCGAGGTAGTAAAGTACCTAGAGAACATAGGTAACAATGTGTTTGTGCAGATGCAGAATAACGGCGAAGTAAGCGCAGGCAAAACCTACATAGACCCTAACCAAAGCGTGGTGCTAAGCCGCAAGCTAAACGTAAAGTGGAAGATGGTGCCCATGGGCAAACTAGAAGCCGTAGATGGCGAACTTAGCTTTACCCTAAACTTGGAATAACATCTTTAGGTATTCTCCTCCCTCTTACTCCCCTCTCTTTTATAGCCCTCCCCTTGGGGGAGGGTTGGGAGGGGACTCTTCTAAAAACAAACAACGGGCAACCGACAACTAATAAAACAACCAATAACGAATGGCAACATTGATAGAAGCATTCGGCGTGGCATATAGCGCCGGCGATGTAAAAGTGCGCATGCTTGACCGTACGCTAGATGGCGTAAGCAAAATAAAATACGGCAGTAAGCAGAAGAAGGAAAACCTATACGGCATGGGCCGCGAACCCGTACAGCGCGGGCACGGCAACAAAGAATACGAGGGTAGCATAACCCTTAAGGCATTTGAAATGGATGCTATACAAAAGGCTGCTAAAGATGGCGACATCACATCTATAAAACCGTTCGACGTAGTAGTAAGCTATATGGATGCCGATGAGAAACTGATAAAGACCGACGTAATAAAGTACGTAGAGTTTACCGGCGATGTGCGCGAAATAAAAAGCGGCGACATGGAAATAGAATGCGAGTGCGAACTAGTGATAGGCAAAATAGTGCGCAACACCTAAGCATTCAGTAGGCAGTATGCATATGAAATAAGTACGCAAACAGTGTAGCGCCTAGCTGCTGTAACCATTAATCGCTATCCCTTTTTACACCCCACTCTTTTTAAAGAGAGGTAGCATATCCCGTAGTATTACGGGAGGCCGGGGTGAGTTTTTGAAACAAGCCTTCCGTTGGAAGCGGGGGTGAGATTTTTTCTAACACACCCTTTTATAGCCCTCCCCTTTGGGAGGGTTGGGAGGGGACTTTTCTAACAACAACCAACTGGCAACAGTCAACTATTCAACACAAACAATGAAAAGACTATTAAGTAACGAACCTATACCACAGGCACAAATAGATGCCTGGAAACAACTGCACAAAGATGTATTTGCCATTACCGTACCCGCTACCGATGAAGACGAGGGCAAAGAAGATGGCGAAGTGCTAACGGGCTATTTCCGCAAGCCGAAGCTAGATGAACTAGGCATGGCAGCGCAAGCCAGCCGCGATAATGCACTAAAGGCGAGCCAGGTAATATATAATACTTGTCTGCTAGGTGGTCACCCTGCATTTAGCGAAGATGAAGATGTGGTGCGCGCAGCCTTGGCCAAGTTTGGCAACGTAATAAAAACCCGCGAAGCGCAAATAAAAAAGCTTTAAGCGGCCGCTTAATGACCGACGATACCGACTTGGATATAACCAAGGGCAATGCTTTAATAAGGCATTGCTTCGGTATGCGTGCGGACGATATGGATGACGATGAGTGGTCGCAATACGTAGCTGAGGCCATGTGGCTAATGGGCTTTAATGCCAAGCTTATAGCGGTAGAGGTAAGCAGGATTTTTTCGACAAGGTAAACATAGAGGTAAATAGCAATGGACAATATAATTTCAGTAGTACAATCGGTAGAAGCATCTATAGTTCAAATAGAGAACATAACTGTAGAGCTGAAGCTGATGAGCCAGGCCATGCCCAACGTTACCAAGCAGGTAGAAGAGTTTGCCAAAAGCATGACGAAGCTGAAGAAAAGCTCTACCGATACTTTCATTACCATGGAAGATAAGTTTGGCAACCTAATAACCATGAGCCAAAGAACAGAGTCTTCGGATTTTGAAGAAACAAACTCAAGCTCAAGCAAAACCAAAGAGGAAACTAAATGGGAGGTTCCTGTTGTTGTTCCTCCACCTCCGCCACCACCACCTCCACCACCTTCACCTCCGCCGCCACTGCCTGGCATGAGTATAGGAGAGGCCATAACCGATATGCCCAAGGCACTTGAGAACTTACGAACGCAGTATGACAACATAGTAAAAAGTGCCAATGCGTTTAGCGGCTTAGTAGCCGATGTTACCGATGAAGTATTGATACAATCGGGCGCAGCACAGTTTTTAACCGAGGAGGTACCAGCCATAGGCGATGCGTATAACGCATTGAAAGGCCCTATGCAAGATGTAATGTTTACCGTAGGCGAGGTAGGCGGTGCTGTTGGCGAGTTTGCCGAAAACTTTCAGAGCGGAGTGGACTTTGCAGCTGAACTAGCAGGTGGTATTAGCAATGCTTACAATGCTGTGGAAGGTGGCTTACAATCCTTCAGTAACTATATGACTACGGTAAAGGAAATAGACACTATGGTGCGTACCTTAACCGATGCACAAAAGTGGGCTGCCTTTTTTACCGAAGTATATACCGTGGCGCAAAGCGCGCTGAACGTGGTAATGAACCTATCGCCATGGACATTGGTAATAGGCTTTATACTAGGCTTGGTAGCAGCACTTAAAATGGTGTGGGATAGAAGCGAAAGGTTTAGGCAAATACTATTCGGCCTGTGGGAGGTAGCCAAGCTGGTGTTTAAAGGTATGTTCGACATAGGCAAAACAGTATTCGATGGCTACGTAGCTATGTGGACGGGTATAGGCAAGTTGATACTTGGTGTGTTCGCGGCTATAAGCGATGGTGGCAAAATGTTCCGCGAAGGTTTAGCCGACATTAAAAATTCGGGCCAGCTATTTACTAGCATCCCTGGCAAGTTTGTGGCCATTGGCCAACAAGTAGGCGAGGCTATGGAGAAGGGTAAATTGAAGGGTAGCGAATCGTACAAAAAATCGCAGGAAGAAAAAGCGCTGCTAAATGTACCAGCGGCACCTAAGCCCGAAGCCCTTAAAACAGGTGGCGAGGGCGGCTTGGTAAATACGAAAACCATAACAGGTAATAGGCCTGGGGAGCATGTAGGTAGTGGCACCAATAACAGCCGCAATATAACCGTGCGCATAGAAAGCCTAGTAAAAGAGATAAACATTTTTAGTAACGTAAAAGAAGGCGCGCAAGACGTACGCAGGCTTGTACAGGAAGAGCTAATAGCTGCCGTGCGCGACTTTGAGGGGGCAATAACATAATGGCACAGAATATAACTTTTACAGTTCCTGAAAGTGCTGTAGGCACTCAGAAGGTAGAGTTTGATACTACGCAGGCCGAGCTGATAAAACAGGCATTTGAGTATAGCAATGTTGAAACAAAAAACTATGGGCAATCTGCCAAGTACAACCTTTCTAAGATAATGGATGAAGGAAAATCTGCCATGTTCGACTATTCCGTTTTTATGCCGTTAGTGTTTGAAACAACTACATATAATGTGCTGATAGATGGGCAAGTAAAGCCCGAAGGTGCTAGCACTGAAAAAATGGCTTTTCCTGTAGTGCTTATAGAGGCAGCGCGTAGTAAGGTAATAGAGGTAACTAGTATTGAAGGTAAAAATGGATCGGTAAAAGAGTTTTCAAATCTTGGCCATTACGATGTAAGTGTGAAAGGCATATTGGTAGGCGATGATGGCAATTATCCTAGCCAGCAAGTACGCAAGCTAGCCCGGCTAGATAGCCGCCCCGTGGCCATAAACGTAACAAACGATTTGCTTGACTTCATAGGGGTAAAGAAGCTGATAATTAAACGCATTAACTGGCGAAGTATGCAAGGCTACGAAAACCTACAGGCTTTCGAGCTGGAATGTATTAGCGACGAAGATGTGGAATTGGTAATTGAAAACGGATTATAGAATATGCTACAACTAAGTTGTGAGATAGAAATAGAAGGTGAAAAGTTCGACTATGTAGGCGAGGTGCAAATACTTAGTAGCTGGAAAACATTAACCGATACAGCTACTATAAAAGTGCCGCGCAACCTTATAAGCCGAAACAAAATGAAGCTGAACGATAAAGTGGCAGTAGGGCACAAGGTATCTATAAAGCTAGGGTATAACCTTGAGCCTAGCTTAAGGTTTAAGGGCTATGTAGATGCTATAGGAGCCGCTACTAACGAAATGGAAATAAAATGCCAAGATGATATGTGGCTGCTGAAGAAGGGCAGCTATACCTGTAGCTGGAAAAATGCAAGCATTGATGATGTGGTGGGCTTTATAAAAGATAGCTATCAACTAAAGTTTGAGCACGAAACACTTGGCGACTTTGTAAGCCTAGGCCAGTGGAAAGTAGAAGGCCTAAGCGGAGCTAAAATATTGCAGAAGCTAAAGGACGACTTTGGTATAGGTAGTTTTTTTAGAAACGGCATACTGGTGCTAGGCAAACCCTACGAAACCAAAGTAGATGCTAAAAAGGAAATAAGCTTTGCCTATGGCCAAAATGTAATAACGTGGAAGGACCTAACATATAGAGATAAAAAGGACATAAAGCTAAAAACCCGCCTTATAAACATGAAGCCCAATGGCACTAAAGAGGAAAGCATAAAGGGCGATGACGATGGCGAAGAGCGCACCCTGCATTTCTACAACTTATCTAAAACAGATTTAGACAAGCAAGCCGAGGCACTTATAGAACGCATGAAATACAGCGGCTACCGCGGCAAGCTTACCGCCTTTGGTATACCAGCAGTAGCACACGGCAATGTAGCTGTTATTAAAGATTACCGCATGCCTGACCGCGAGGGCAAGTATTTTATTGATAGCGTAGAAACAACTTTTAGCAGCGGCGGTATGCGCCAGGTATTTGAACTGGGGCCTGTTGCTGATTACAACACATAGTAAAACCTATAACACAATGACAATACGCGAAGCCATAAGGCAAATGGTAATAGATGTAGCCAGCAAAAAAATGATACGCATAGGCAAGGCTACCAACATAGATGCCGATAAGTGTATATGCGATGTTGACCTTGGCAATGGCGCTAGCCTGCACGCCGTAAAGCTGAAAGCAATAGAGGAGGGCGAGGATAAAGGCTTGGTAATAATGCCTAAGCAAGATACGATGGTGTGTGCTGCTATGCTGGAAGGTATAGAAGCTAACTGGAGCCTGATACAATACAGCGAAATAGAAAGCTGGCAAATAACCACTAGTGGCGGCGCACAAGTAACTGTAGCCGACGACGGCAAAGTATACCTAAACGGCAAAGACCATGGCGGCTTGGTAAAGATAGAAGCGCTGGTGGATAGGTTGAAGGAGATAGAGGATACACATGATAAGTTAGTTGACATATTCGATACGCATGTACATACAGTATCTAGCGGTACTGCAATAAAATTATCGGCACCCAGTATGACAAAAATGCCAAGTAAGACGAACAAGGATGACCTAGAAAACAAGAACGTGCAGCATGGCGATGGCGCATAACAAACAGAAAAAACATGATAGCAGCGAAAGACATAATGCTTGACGACGACAACGAGTTGATAATAAACAACGGCGACTTTGAAGTAAAGCATAGCGATGGCCAACACGTAAAGTTGATACTGCTAAGCGAAAAAGGAGCTTGGCGGCAGCAGCCATTCGTAGGCGTGGGTATTCGCAAATTGATGAATACTAAACTAGGTAGCCTTGATAGGGGCTTGCTGCAAAAGCGCATAGCCAGCCAGTTGGAGTACGATAGCTATGCAGTAAAAAACATAGCCCTATTAACCGAAGGTAAACTAAGCATAGATTATGAACGGATATAAACAAGTAACAGTAAGCGATAGGCAAAGCTTAACAGATATAGCCATGCAGGAGTACGGCTGCTACCAAGGCATTTTTATACTGCTAGCTGATAATAGCGATAGGCTATTTGCTATTGACGAAGTGCCACTGCCTGGCATGAAGCTGAATATAAGAACTATAGTACCTAGTATAAATGCTGCCAATACTACTGTAGTAGCCGAATACGGAAAGCAAGTCCATAGGGTGCTTAGCCAAGCGGTAGGCGAGGCATTTATAGTACAAGTAATATCGGACTATGTAACTACCGACTATATGGATATAACCTATAGCCAGCCACCGGCGCATATAACGGGCCTTAAAATAATGGCCGCCATACCTGCTAATATTTCTATAAACAATACCAACAATACCGGATAGGCCAATGCTTAACACTATAAAAAGAAACATAAAAGGCAGAAGCCTTACACATCAGGAGTTTGATAATAATTGGACCGCTATAGAAAGCATAGTGAACAATAACATGCCGCAACAGCGCTACGAAATAGCCATACAAGGATACAATAATGCCGTTGGGCTAGATTATGTTGAGGCTTTTATAAGTATAAAAACCTTGGTAGAGCTAAAAGAAATGCCCAAGCTAAAATGCTGGGCTGTAAACCAAGGTGTAATTATAGCTATATGCCAAGGCAAAGATTTTTTTGAGGGTTTAAGTTTTCCAATACCTAGCAATACCATACTTAGTCAAACTTATAGCCTAAGGGTAAATATGACCCCTAACCTTGAGCGCGATTGGGATGCAGTTGCATATCTGCAAGATAGCAACGCACACTTTTCAAACAGTTTAAATATTCCCCCACTAATTTTTTTACAGCAAGCCGATGATTGATTTAATAAAAAGAAGTACAAAAGAGACCCCCTTAACATGGAACGACCTTGATGATAATTGGGCGCAAATAGAAGATAGCCTAAACGCACTGGGCAACCAGCAACTATATAGCATACAAGATGTAACACATACCAATACTTGCGCTAGCAGCGGGGTAAATAGCCACGTGCTAAGTGCCCATGTACGCTTGCTAGGTAATGTGCAAGGTGTACCTATGCTTAGGGGCTGTGTAATACTAAATGGAAAGGTAACGGTAGTAGGCGAATCGATGAAGATGTTTTTAGGCAATACTTATCCACTTGCCAGCAATGATGTAACAAATGTAGCTGCGGGATATGATGTGGATATAGAAACAGATCAATACCCTGCAACCATTAACGTGTATATGTGGGATGAGAAAGGCAACTATGCCGCACCTTATACTTATATCATAGATGAGAACCCATGTGCATTTGTAAATTTAGTGTCGTGTGTAGCTGGGCTGAATGCTGCCACATTTGGGCGTACGCTTGATTTTACTGTGCAAGTAAACGGAAGCGATACTTATAAGCTACAGTATTTTGATGGTGATGCCTGGCAAGATCTACATACGTTTACTACTGCCGAAAGCGAGGTAAGCCTATCGGTACCTATTGCCGATAGTATACCTACAGGCCTGCAGCAGATAAGGGTTGTAGATGTAAGCAACGGTGCTATAAGCAATACGCTAGATGTATTGCTAAGTTATAGCGATTGGTATGCTTGGCATTTGCCTGCTGTAAGCGAGTGCGACGGCACACAAAAACTTACCATGACTTATAACATTGGCAGGATGCCTGCCAGCACTTTGGTGCTTGAGTATGATAGCCCAGCAGGTGGGTGGGAGACCCTTGCCACATATGAGTTTGACACGCCAATGCAAATGCCATATGCCGGGGGCGAAACAATGGATGTAGACATACCTGCGGGCACCTATAACTTCAGGCTCAGGAACTTGCTAACTGGAAGTGTATTGCTAAATGAAGGTGTAGACATAATAGCCTGCGAAGATGTGGAGTTGGATATAGAAATAGCAACTGCTGATGTAGTATGTGCCGAAGCTACAGGCTATATGCGCAAGCTAAATTTACAGCTTGAATTAAATGTTGGCAGTGGCGATTACAAAGTGCAAGTTTACTATGCTGGCTATTGGGGCGATATGCACGAGTTTAGCTATACAACAGGTACAGCCCTAGTAGATTTTTATGTGCCAAGCTCGCTACCATGGGGCACGCACAATATTCGCATAATAGATATAGCTAACGACACTACAAGCAATGAAGTAAGTGTAGCGTTGGCATATACCGACAGCTATGAATGGACGATAGCACCTACAGTTTATTGCGATGGCAGTACACAAAAGCTAGACGCTGCTCTTACCTTCAGCAACACACCAGCTTCTGCCTTAATACTTGAGGTATATGCAGCTGGAACCTGGGTAGAATTGAGTAGCACTGAAGTGCCTGCCACTGGTAGCAATACTACTAGCTTAGGCAGCCCTATAATTATAGCTGAGCCGCTTGACGGCACCTACAATGTACGCTTGCGGAATACTATAACCGGCAACTCTATACTAGCAACAGATGTAGCATTTGCAAGCTGTGCACTGTAGCCCAATTTTTTTATAACACATAACACAAGCACATGAAGCAAACAGAATTTGTTACGCTATACTACCCCCATGCCTATGCTGCGCAAAAGCGAACTGGCATATCGGCCACAGCTATATTGGCGCAGGCAGCGCTTGAAAGCGGTTGGGGTAAAGCGGCGCCAGGCAATATGTTTTTTGGTATAAAAGATACCGATGGCGTAAACGGCAATGAACAGTTGCTAGTTACCGCCGAATACAGCCGCAGGGCCGATTTAAAGTTCCCTGAAATAATATCTATTACCCCACAACTGCGCAATGGGCAAAAGTGGTTTAAGTATAAAGTAAAAGACTATTTCAGAAAATACGATACGGCCGAAGAGTGCTTTGTTGACCACTGCAACTTCTTCTACAAAAACAAAAGATACGCCAAGGCGCTACAGGTAAAAGCTAATGCTACAGCGTTTATAAAAGCCATAGCTGAAGCAGGCTATGCTACCGACCCCGCGTATGCCGAAACGCTATTGGCCGTAGCTAAGAAGATAGATGCTTTAATAACCAAACAGAAAACCAAGACACAGTAATGGCACGCACAATAGAAGAAATATATAACGCTATAGTGGCCGAGAAGCAAAGCTTTGCCGAGCTTGATAACCTTATGCCACAATACAACCTTGCACCGCCTGCAGTGGGCAACCCCTTTGCCGATATGCTGAACGAAGTAGCATCGGTAAGTAAGGTAGCTATATGGAAGCTATGGATATACCTGGTAGCCGTGGCGCTATATACGCACGAAACGCTATGGGATAAATTTAGGGAAGAAACTGAGGAGATAGCACGGCAAAGCATAGCAGGTAACTTGGCTTGGTATGCAGCGCAGGTTAAGCTATGGCAATTTGGTTCGCCCTTGCTATGGAACCACACTGCGTATAGGTATTACTACTTAGATGCCGGCACACCGCAAGGCATAGCCAAGCGCCTTGCCCAAAAGGTAAGCTGCGTAGAAGTAAACAATGCGTTGGTTAATGGCGTGCTTATAAAAGTGGCCCGCGTAAGCGGCGGCATATTGGCACCGCTTACGCCACCTCAGCTTAGCAGTTTAACCACGTATGTTAACCGCATAAAGTTTGCAGGCGTGCAAACGGCGGTAGTAAGCCTACCGCCCGATAGGGTAAAGCTGAGCTTGAAAGTATACTACGATGGCACGCTTGACCTTGCTGTGTTTAAAACCGAGCTAGAAGCAGGCATAGAGGCATACCTGCGCAACATAGAGTTTGATGGTGTGCTGTACTTAAACGAGTTGGTAGATGCCATACAGGCATTGCGCGGCACTAAGGAGCCTTGGGTGTATGTAAACAGCTGCCTATGTGCACCTAACGGGCAGCTAACATATACCACCGTGCTTGAAAGGTACGAACCTGTAAGCGGCTACTTTGAACTGGTGCCTATAGGTACCAATATCAATGCCGATACAACCATAGATTATATACCCATTTAACCCCCGCACTTATACTATGTACTTATGGAATATATACCAATGGGTAGAAAATGAACTACCTGTAGAGGTAAGGCGGCCCACAATGGCAAAGTGGATGCAAGCACTGCTAAAACCGCTTAAGGAGCTACACAGCTATTTTGAAACCTATAGGCTAGCTACGCTTAAAAAGATGCGCTACAACGGGCAGGTAATAGTGCTTGAAAACGTACTGAATGATTTGTACGACCCCCTGCTGCGCAGGTTTAGGATAAGCACTACATACGATGTGCTTAACCCGCTGTACATATATAAGCAAAACGAAGTAAGCAATACTAACCCTGCACCGTATCTGCGTACCGAGCAAGCCTATGTGCAAGATACGGCCCATGTGCTTACCCGTATATATCTGCATACCACTAATGAGTTAGGAGTGCTTTATGACTTTATAGTGTTAGCACCC
>JAFDYM010000432.1 GCA_018267435.1 Bacteroidota bacterium
CCCTTCTCTTTTTAAAGAGAAGGGGTTAGGGGTTGAGTTTATTATCCCAACCTAATTCTATATCTACTTGTTAATAAATACCCAAATCTTTTTGGCGCGCTATACCGTATATACCTGCGAACCGTTGATTAATGGGGTGCTAATTGCATTGGCATCCGTTTTGCATAAATGGTATTGTAAGTAAAAATTGAATCCCTATGGATAGTGCATACAAATTTAAGTCGTTTACCTTGGTACCACCGCCGTTTCAAGGTGTAAACATCGATACGAAGAAGAAGGTGGAATTGGCAAGTACAGGCGAAGCTTTGGAGCTTTACTACAAAGTAGCAGGGCGTTTGTTGGATATAAACCAATGGAACAATCTACATGGTATGAAGCGCCAGATGTATGCCTTGTACGACATGAACGGCGACCCTAAAAGTACCTTAGCCGAAGAGGGCGACTATATACGTCTTAACTTACCTGCCCCACATTTAGACGGCGGAAAGCGATACGACTGGGTACGTATAGAACGTATACTTGAAATAAAGCACAACGAGCGAAACAGTACCGCTATGCGTGTGCGCCCAACTGTAGACCCTACTTTGAAAACGCCTTGGAAGGCAGGCAACACAGCCCACTTCTATACCACTAAAACAACTAATACATTTGTGGTGGAGCGCTTAAACACTAGTGTAACCGTGGGCATACACCCGCGCAACGAGATAATTAACACCAAGCAAACGCAGGGCGTTTACAACATGGTGCGCAATATATTGATAGGTGTTACGGCATGGTTCGGTATATCGAAAAACCAGTGGAACAGCCTGATTGACGGCTTGATGTATGAGGAATAAATGCCAAGCAGCGAGCGATACTTGCCCCAAATAGTGCGTATAACATTGGCATAGGGCTTTTATGTAGGCTTACATTATTAACCAACATAAAAGACAACATCATGGATACGTTTTATAATGAAGAAAACGAAGAGCGCTTTGAGCACTTTAATAAACCAGAGCATGAGGCAGGCGAAGAGCGTGAGCAAACTGCTACCGGCAAGCACAGCTTTAAAGGCTTTAAGGTAGAGCAGGTGGCAGAAAAGGTAATAGAATATATAAAACAGAACAACGAAACGATAGATAAAGAAGTGCTTTTTAAGTATGCAGCCATAGCCGTGTTGGCACTGTTTGGCTTGCGCAGAACAGGCTTTGTAGGCAGTGTGCTGATAAGCGCAGCAGTTACCTTGCTCGCCAAGCACTTCCTTATAGAAAGCTACGAGAAAACCCGCAGCACCGAAGCAGAAGCTGCATAAGATTTTAGCTAGATGAGCATTGAACTAACAGCCTGTTCCTACATAGGGGCAGGCTGTTGGTGTTTTTGGGGAATATCCCAAACTATCGCTTTATTACCCATATGCGAGCAATTGTATATGAAGCTTTGTAGGTATTGTTTTTTAGTGCTCGTAATAACTCATAAAACAAATAGATATGGCAACGAAACAATCAAACAACAAAGGCAGTGCAGCTAAGGCTCCTGCCAAAAAAGCTAGCGCGCCCAAGAAGGCGGCTAGCAAAAGCAAGTCAAGCGAAGGTACTTCAGAGAAACTTTTGAAGGTTTTTGAAGACGGGCTAAAAGACATTTATTGGGCTGAAAAGGCCCTAACTAAGGCATTGCCTAAAATGGCAAAGAACGCAACGGCCGAGGAACTGAAAACTGCTTTGCAAGACCACTTAACCGAAACCGAAGGGCAAGTAACAAGGCTGGAGCAGGTATTTGAAACCTTGGGCAAAAATGCACAGGCTAAAAAATGCGAAGCTATGGCCGGTCTTATTAAAGAAGGTGAGGAGCTAATGGAAGAAAACGACAAAGGTGTAATGCGCGATGCAGCCATTATATCGGCAGGCCAAAAAGTAGAGCATTATGAGATAGCGAGCTACGGTACGCTACGTGCATTTGCCGAAATATTGGGCTTAACCGAAGCGGCAGAGCTATTGCAGGAAACCTTAGATGAAGAGAAAGCAGCCGATGAAAAACTAACCGAAGTAACTGCCGCCGCAGTTATAGTAGATGGAGAAGGCGAAGAGGATGAAGAAACCGATGAGGATGATGAAGAAAGCACTGATGAGGAAGAAGAGGATGACGAATCTTAATGAATTGCCCTGACAATTACATAGCCCCTAATGCGCAAGCAAGCAGGGCTATGTTTGTTTTAAAAAGGTACTAAATGACATATTAAAGCCCCGAGCATTTGCTCAGGGCTTTATACTTTAATGACTAGACTTAACTACTAGTCACTTGCTCACGAAACTTCGGGGTCACCACTTACTAAAACAAACCTCCTTGGTTGCCTTTTTTACTGGCGCTAGGGCTTACGCTTAGCTCAATGGTAGTACCCATTTCTACTTCGTCGGGCATTTCTTCGGCTTTGATAACCTCTGTTATTTTGCCCGTTACGTCGTTTTGTGTTAGGCGGTTGCCAAGGGCCTTCCAACCTTTCACATCTATCAGCGCACTTAAGTTTGCTTCTTCCTCTACCTTCTCTTTGTTCTTGCCCTTCACTACATTGTATTTCACCCACACTTCTTTGCGCGATGAGAACACCGATAGCTTAGAGTCCTTATGCTCGGTAATAATCGGCGACTTGAACTTCTCGCTCTTCAGCTCTATACGGAAACGCTTCACGTAGTAGTTTTTGTTATCACCATCATAGTACACCGCGCTGTATGCCTTCTCTGGGTAGAATTTCTCAACGGTGTATATGTCGTCCATATCGTACTTGTTGGTCAACTCAAAGTTGGTCAACTCAACATTACCGTCTTTGTACACCACCAGTACTTGGTCGCCGGTGTTGAACTCGCCCAGGTAGTAGCTCTTATCTTTCTCCTCGTTCACCAAGCGGCCAAACTTCTGGTCGAACCATATCTTCATACCGCCGATAGATGATTTACCTTTCTCTATCAGGTCAACTTTGCGCACAGGGAACTTGGTTAATATATTACCGTTACTGCCACGGCCTTTAATGTCGATAGTAGCAAAGTCGAATTCAAATTCCTTGATACGCGCCGTGCTGTTCGGGTGCAGTTGCACACGCACTATCTCCGACTCGGCATTAGGGTTAGCCGTAAAGTATAGCACCTTGCTGCCCGATGTACCTTGCGTAAGGTCATACTCCTTATCGCGCGTTATACCCGTTACATTAAAGCGCTTAACGAACGCGCGCTTGCTGGCGCCATCGTAGTAGCACATATTATAAGCGGTGCGCTCGTCGTTCTTCTTCCATACGGCAATATGTATAATGTCCTTGCCTACAAACTTCTTATCGCCAAGACGCGAAATCATCAGTTTGCCTGCACGTGTAAATACAATGATATCGTCAAGGTCAGAACACTCGCACACAAACTCATCCTTCTTCAAGCCTGTACCAAAGAAGCCTTCTTCGCGGTTAACATATAACTTGCTATTGGTAGCGGCTACTTGTTTCACCTCTATCTCCTCAAAGCCTTTTATCTCTGTTTTACGCTCGCGGCCTTTGCCATACTTTTTCAATAGCATTTGGAAGTACGCAATGGTAAAGTTGTTGATATGCTCAAGGTCGTGCGCTACTTGTTTCAAGTCGGCCTCTATACCTTTAATCTGCTCATCGGCTTTAAACGAGTCATACTTCGATATACGCTTGATTTTTATTTCGGTAAGCTTCGTTATATCCTCTTCGGTTATCTCGCGACGGAACATTTTCTTGTAAGGCTTCAAGCCTTTATCTATGGTAGAAATTACCTCTTCCCATGTTTCGGCCTCTTCAATGTTACGGTAGATGCGCTTTTCTATAAATATCTTCTCTAACGAAGAGAAGTGCCAAGCCTCATTCAAGTCGGCTTGCTTTATTTCTAGCTCACGCTTTAGTAGTTCTTTGGTCTTTTCGGTGCTGCGCTCCAGTATCTCGTTTACTGTTAGAAACAGTGGTTTCTCATCAACAATTACACAGGCGTTCACCGATATTGAATACTGGCAATCGGTAAAGGCGTATAGTGCATCTATGGTCACGTCAGGGTCAGCGCCTGGCACAAGCTCTATCAATACTTCTACGTTCTTCGCGGTGTTGTCGGTTACTTTTTTAATCTTGATTTTGCCTTTGTCTTGCGCCTTCAGTATGCTTTCTATCAAGCCGCCTGTAGTGGTGCCGAAAGGTATTTCGCGTATAGCCAAAGTCTTCTTGTCCACCACTTCAATCTTGGCGCGCACTTTCACCTTGCCACCGCGTTCGCCTTTGTTGTATTCGCTTACATCGGCAAAACCACCGGTAGGAAAGTCGGGCATCAAACGGAAGTTCTTACCTTCCAAATATTTAATGCTGGCTTCGCACAATTCAATAAAGTTATGCGGCAGCAATTTGGTAGATAACCCTACCGCTATACCATCGGCTCCATGCGATAGTAGCAATGGAAACTTCATAGGTAAGGTTACTGGCTCTTTCTTACGTCCGTCGTATGATAGTTGCCACTCGGTAATGTCGGCATTGAAGGTAATGTCCTTGGCAAACTTAGATAAGCGCACCTCGATGTAACGCGGCGCAGCAGCGCTATCGCCCGTGCGCACATCGCCCCAGTTACCCTGTATATCGAACATCAATTCCTTCTGACCGATGTTCACCAATGCATCGCCGATAGAAGCATCGCCGTGCGGGTGGTACTGCATGGTTTGACCAATTACGTTTGCCACCTTGTTGAAACGGCCGTCGTCCATCTCGTTCAAGGCGTGCAATATCCTGCGCTGTACAGGCTTCAAACCATCTTCAATGGCAGGCACGGCACGCTCCAATATCACATAGCTGGCATACTCCAAAAACCAGTTTTTGAACATGCCATCTACGTGCAGGGCCTCGTTGCCATCGCCGCCGTTCAATTCGTTATATTCTTGTTCTTTCATTTTCTTTAAAACAGTTTCACGCAGAGGACACAAAGATGAAGACGCAGAGAGCCGCAGAGGTTATTAAGCAGATGGCGCGTCTTTATCAAATGTGTCTGTCTCTTCGTATTTATTTACAAAGCGTTTTATTCCTTTATGCAGCACAGGTGTGTTGAAGTTTATTATTAGGCCTAACTTAATGCCTGATAATTTCAAATAAGTTAATACCTGTGCTTCATGGACATTTAATATCGCTTCTACGTTTTTAATTTCAACTATTACCTTTCCCTCTACCACTAAATCTAATCTGTATCCTACATCCATTCTTAGGTTCTTATGAACGAATGGCATGCTTACTTCTTCCTCTACCTTCAAGCCCAGCGCTCTCAACTCATATGCTAAAGAACTTCTCCAAGCAGACTCTAATAAACCAGGTCCATACAAGCGGTGCAACTCAATAGCCGCGCCAATAATTTTGTATGATATTTGACTTTCAGTCACCTTTGCATTTTTTCTTAGCGTTCTTTGCGTTGTATTTCCTTTGCGCCCTCTGCGTGAAACGGCTGTTACGCTTCCATTTCCAGCACTTCTTGCGCTACTTCGTCTACTTCATCTTTCTCTATGCGCAGGTTTTCAATAATGAACTCTTGGCGCTCTTGGGTGTTTTTGCCCATGTAGTATTCCAATAGTTTCTTTATCTCTTTGTCCTCCACTATCACCGGACTAAGGCGAATATTCTCGCCTATAAAGTCTTCAAACTCCTCTGGCGATATTTCACCCAAACCTTTGAAGCGGGTTATCTCTGCCTTGCCTTTTAGTTCCTTGATAGCAGCCTGCTTTTCTTCTTCGTTGTAGCAGTATATCGTCTTCTGTTTGTTGCGCACGCGGAACAGCGGCGTTTCTAATATTTTGATGTGGCCGTTGCGCACTACATCAGGGAAGAACTGCAGGAAGAAGGTTAGTAGCAATAGGCGTATGTGCATACCGTCCACATCAGCATCGGTAGCTACTACTATGTTGTTGTAGCGCAAATCATCTATGCTGTCTTCTATGTTCAAGGCGTGTTGCAATAGGTTGAACTCTTCGTTTTCGTACACTACTTTCTTGGTCAAACCATAGCAGTTAAGCGGCTTACCGCGTAATGAGAACACCGCTTGATAATCGGGGTTGCGGCTCTTCGTTAATGAACCACTCGCCGAATCACCCTCGGTAATGAATAAGGTAGTATCAAGGCGGCCAGTGTCTTTCAAGTCGCCGAAGTGTACGCGGCAGTCGCGTAGTTTTTTGTTGTGTATGTTCGCTTTTTTAGCGCGCTCGTTGGCTAGCTTTTTAATGCCTGCTATCTCCTTACGCTCGCGCTCGCTTTGTAGTATGCGCTTTAATAGGGCATCGGCAGTCTCAGGGTTTTTGTGTAGGTAGTTATCCAACTTCTCCTTCACAAATTCCAATACAAACTGCTTCATGGTTTTGTCTTCGCCATGTAGCTTATCGGTACCTAGTTTGGTTTTGGTCTGGCTTTCGAAAACAGGCTCTTGTATCCTTACCGATATAGCGCCGCATATCGCTTCGCGTATATCTACCGTGTCGTAATCTTTTTTGTAGAAATCGCGCAGGGTTTTCACTATCGCCTCTTTAAACGCCTGCAAGTGCGTACCACCTTGTACGGTGTACTGTCCATTTACAAAGCTGTAGTACTCCTCGCCGTATTGGCTGGTGTGGCTCATAGCTATTTCTATATCCTCGCTTACCAGGTGTATGATAGGGTAGCGCAAGCTCTCAGCGTCCTTCTTGCGTGCTAGCAAGTCGAACAAGCCCTTTTGCGATACATACTTTTCCCCATTGTAGTAAAATGCTAAACCTGTGTTCAGATACGTATAGTTCTGGATCATGATCTCTACATAATCATGCAGGTAGTGGTAGTTCTTGAATATCTTGTTATCGGGTTGAAACTCGATGTAAGTACCGTTCTGCTCATCGGTCTTTTCTACCTTATGGTCTTTGGTCAATTTACCTGCTTCAAACTCCGCCACCTTCTTTTGGCCTTCGCGCACGGCATAAGCCTTAAAGTAAGTCGATAGCGCGTTCACCGCCTTGGTACCTACACCGTTCAAGCCCACGCTCTTCTTGAAAGCCTTCGAGTCGTACTTGGCGCCTGTGTTTATCTGGCTTACACAATCTACCAGTTTACCTAGCGGAATACCACGGCCATAATCGCGCACGGTTAC
>JAFDYM010000433.1 GCA_018267435.1 Bacteroidota bacterium
ATGAATGAATTAACATTAATATGTATAATTTCAATAACTATTTTAATAATCAAACGATTTATTCTCATTTACGAATACTACAATGATATCAAATTGAGTATTTTTGACCTATATCATATTAATATTAATGATTTTATAAAAAAAATAAATTATATAGCACCATTAATTGTACATGTCAATAAAACACATGATTTTAAAAAAGTAATAATTGCTAGAAGAATAAATTTCATAAGTGCTGTCCAATGGTTACTTTTTTTAATATTATTTATTTTAATAATTTACAGCACTAACTAAATGAAAAAATCTCCCCATTGGCGCCTCGCTGGCGCACGCGTGCCGCGTGTGCCCATTAAATCAACAAATCTATTTCAAGCATTCCTTTGCCACCATAATAGTCCATCGCACTGCTATATCGCCAATGTTCAGCTTGGGAAACGAAACCCGCCACTACGGGATTGTTATGGATATAGTCAAGTTTTTGCATAGTTACATGGTGGCTATATAATTCAATCGGCTTGTTGTGATGCTGCCAAAATTGGCCTTGCTTAACGTTACTGCTCTTGCTACCCGCTTCCCTAAACATTGGCAGCATCCAATCCCGCCTGCTTTCTTGAATGTTGGATTGTAGTTCTGCCTGCATTTGTTTTGATATATGCTCTTTAAACCTGCCTAATAATATATCCGGGTTGCCATCTACTGCCCGAATTATCAGGTGTACATGACTCGGCATTATACACCATGCGTAAATCTCAAGCCCCTTATTTTTCCTGCAATAATCCAAGTTAGCAACAAGTATATCGAAATAGTGCATCCGTACAAAAACATCTATCCAATATACTGTAGCAAAACTTACAAAATAAAACCCTTCTTTGTTGTGGAATTTGTACTTACGGCTCATATTTGAATATGGCAATTGGAACCATATTTGGCACACGCGGCACGCGTGCGCCAGCGAGGGCTATGCTAAACTTCGACCAGTGGGGGAATTATTTTTCTTCTTCAGTAGCCCAAACCTGAATATTATGATTATGGATCAAAACGATATCATGCATAATAGAGATAATTGTTGCAGATGAGAACTTACATTTTGAAGTTGATACTATTTGTTTTAAGATAAGCAAGCATTTTGCAATATCGTTTTCTGGGAAAATTATTAAACTATCATTTTTAAAAACTGATAAATAGATATTCGAATGACTGGAAGTGGTACCAAACTTAATAAAAGAAAGACCTTTACATCTAGTACATGAAAATACTTTATACGAAAATATGTATCCAGTTATATTCTCGTAGCTACTTGTATCAATTGAATGAAACTCTTTCTGAAGTAATAAATGTTGAATCATTAAAGAATCCAATTTTGTAACATCTCGTTTCTGACAAATTGCTTCATAATGAACGAGCGATAAGATTAGAATAGATATACACTTTATCATTTAATTTTTTCCATTTTATATTCAGGCTGTATTGACTTAATCTCAGTCACAACCTTGGTCTCCATATTTATTATTAACGATTCCTTTAAAAATTCTGTTTCATATCCTTCTGGCTTAGCCTCAGTATCATATAGACGGGTACTACTAAACTTGTTTAGCAGTGTTTGCTTAATGTTTGTTTTGCTTGAGCCATGAATTCCCTCATGTGCGCCAGTTGCTCCCATAGCAGCCTCATAGTTACCATATTGTTTAATCACTTCATCATAAAGCTTGCCCTGAATACCTTGATGTGATATACCTGCGTCTGTTGCTTGCTTCATGCGTTTAAAATTTCCCTCATATATTGTTATTGTTGCACTTTTGGGATCCCATTCATTGGTTGTGGAATTCCAAGTTCTCTCTACTTCAGTAAGCCCTTGCTCTTTTGGATTATAGCTAGGGTCAATAACTATTTTAATAGGGTGGGCTGCATTTTGCATTTGAGTAAAGACTTGAGTTCCAGTTCGTGTTTTTAACATAGCGTTTCCAATTCGCTGAACATCCTGAGTTGCATTTGCAGACCACTTGATATTATTATTAGCATCACGAGTGTAAGTTACAGCTTTTCCATCCGCTCCAATAACAATATTGCCATCACGATCTCTAAAAATAATAGGATTATTCAAAGACAGGATATAAGGGGAAATTGGGGCATAATGAGTTGCAGCTTTATCCACACTTAACCATCTTCCAATCCTCGGATCGTAAATCCTGGCACCAAAGTCATAGCTTGTACCATCATGCACCTTCACCTCGTCGTCCTTCTCCTTGCCGTTAAATCCGTAACGGTAGTTGGTAGGGCTATACTTGCGGCCATCCATTGCCATACCGAAAGGATAGTAATCCAATCGGCTACAACCTAAACCTGGCGCGGCTTTTCAAAGAACGGTGTTGGGCAAAAACTTGCAGTATCTGCATAAATTCAGCATAAATGTATATCTATTTACTTCAACTTGTTATTGCCCACCTAGTGAAACAAAGTTAATATGACAGTGAAGCAAAAGTGAAGCATTTTGAACGGCTATCTAGGCAAGGATGTTATACCTGTTTTATGTTTTAGCAACATTTCTATGATATAAAATTGTGGTGTGGGGCGTAAGTGAACCTTTTTATGCAAAAACGCCCAGAGGCTGAAGGCGCGTGGCGCGCGTGCGTACGCGCTGGGCACTACAGTATGGCCCCTAATAATTCTCTCCTATCTATAGCCTAGCATCTAGCGTCTAAAATCTACCCACATACTAAAAACGCAACACCCTACGTTACTACTGTGTAAATTCTAGACCCATATCACAGTGCTACCTAACCAATACACACAGCAATGCAGCACACCCTTATTTGGTTAGCAGCCCTTATAGTGCCTATAGGGCTTAGCGCGCAAACCTACGAGAAGCAAGGCGGTAACCTCAGCTTTGGCATACGTAACACCATAAGTACTTTTAACCACGGCAACCCCAAGGAGGTGGGTTTTGGCGTAGGCGGGCACATGCGCCTGCAACTGGTAGACCGCGTAAACACCGAGTGGTACGCCGATGTACTACCCGCCAACCTATACAACAAGGCCACGCGTATGGACTACCACATAGGCTGGAGCGTAATGTATTACCTAATAGACCCGAAAGGCTTTACGCGCAAGTTTACGCCCTATGTGGTGGCAGGGCATTGTTTCGACTTTACGCGTATAAAGCTGAACGGCGATAACACGCAGCCCGTGCATAAGCGCTTTAGCAGTGCCGTGCAGGCGGGCGTGGGCTGCCACTACAACATTACCCCTAGGTTCGATATATCGCTGGCTACGCAGTATATGTTCCACCTAGGTAAGGAGCTGCACGCCCACCAAGAGGAAGACGGTAGCCTGAACATAGAAGAACATAAGAACGCTGGCTGGGAAGGCCACCTGTTATTCAGTATTAGCTTTAACTATAAATTTATGAAACTATGGAAGCCAGGAAGAAAATCAGCATAGGCATACTACTAATGGTGCTAGGCATAAATGCCGGCGCACAGCGTATATGGGAAGAACGCAAAGGCTGCTTTCGTGGGCAAGGCAACTTGGCTGCGGGCTACCTGTTTCAACAGCGGCAAGTGGGCGCATACATTACAGGCGATATGGACCTGTTTTTCGATAACAAGGTATCGATGGCGGGCTCGGCATGGTATAGCTTTGCCGTTACCAATAAGGACCAACCGGGCCTACGCGCCAACCATGCCATATTCGGTGGGCTTAACTACCACTTTACCAAGAAGGGTAGGTTTGACCCATACATCGGTCTAACGCCCGGCGTAAGCTTGGTATCTGTAGCGTACCGCGATGGTGAAACCATGAACACATCATCCATTAGCCCTGTGCCTGTAATATCGGCAGCGGTAGGCATGAACTATTACATCGGCAGCATCTTCCACTTTTTTGCCAAGGTGCAGGGCGTAAGTGGTCAAACGCTGGGCAACATACCCGTACACACCAGGCTAGAGGAAATAAAGATAACCGCAGGCCTAGGCTGGAACATACGCATATGGAAGCCGAAGCACAGGGGCGATAGCTTGCCCGTGTTGTTTAGAGGGAAGAATGGGTAGGATTACTTGGCGCGGTACTATAGCGCTTCTCTCCTACTGTTGCGTCCCTCGGGCGTGTGTACTGTGGAGTATTTACTACCAATAATGATAAGCCGAAAAGGGCAACGAGTGGGGGTAGCAGAAACAATAAATATTGAAAAAACTGCTACCCCTCGTACTCGACAAATTATTGATAATTAAATACTTACAGAAATTAGCTGACACCACCCCTACAAAATAGTGATAGCATTGGGTTAAAGTACTGACGGGAGATTTATTAATGCTATATGAAGACGATAAGCTAAGTTTAACTTAGCTGTAGGACGAAGCTGAAAGCTTCGAATAGTGGGGGCAGTTTGCGGAGTACAACACTCCGCGCTATTTATACTTCCGAGTTGTGCTGCGCAACACTCGGAAGAGCGGCTATTCTTTCTCTGTTATATTATTATAATATTCAATATATTCATAATTTGGCCATTTTCCATCAAATGTTTTAACCGAAGTTTGTGAGAATTCCAATAAAACATTTTCATTTGGATAGAAGTAAATCAATTTTACAGGTAAAAAATTACCCTTGTCTATATAATATTCTATATTTAAATTAGTTGGTATGTAATCATGTGCTTTAAAAATCCAACAATTAGCGGATCTAGAGCCTACACTAATAATTGTATCAAGTCCTGTATAATAGGAAAATGAAGTTCTATATTCAGGTTTGTTGACAAAAGGCGAAGAAGTTTTAATATCGGGGACATATAAAGTATCATTTGCTCTTAACAAGAACCTAGGTACATAATTTGGTGATGAATCTAATACAGCGTGATATATTGTATCATTTCTTTTAAATGGTATATACGGATACCCAAACGCTATTTTTTCTACAAAGAAATTATTGTCTTCATAACAATTAAATAGCCCGGGAAGTATTGTGTCTCCGAAAGTAATATAACTACAACGACTACCTTCTGCTAATGAAGATAAATTGCCATTTATTTTTAATTCATACTCATATATTAAATTATCATTCAATTTTATATTTTGAAACAGGAGAAGGCTTAACAGTAGAAATAATATATTGGTTGTCTGCATTTGGAGTTACGCTTTGATTTGGTGGTGTACTCATATTTGGTTGCCTATAAGTTGGCGAGCGACCCACTCGCCCTTGTCTGTAGCGTGGGATTTGAGAGCTGGGATGACTATGGTGTGGTGTCTTTCAATCTTTTCTTCAAAAATGGCGCTACAGCTTTATACAGTTTATATGCCGATACTACAATTACAGTATAAAAAGATACCATAAACAAGAGATATGCAACGACATTCAGTTTGGCTCCCATCTTTGTATAATATATATCGAGATAAAAGTTCAACTGAAGAACTATAATACTTGTAAGAAGTATAAATAGCGCCGATGCTAATATTGTGTTTTGCATATAATGCTATATTATTAAGTAAGCCAGTGTCTCGCCATCCACCCGACAATATAGCAAGCTTTTAGCGTATTATAAATCGTAAACCGCCCACAGGCTGTAGGCGCGTGGCAGACAGCAGCAGGCGCTTGGCGCTACAGTACCGCCCCAAAACAAAAAATTTTGCCATTCGGGCAAACTGGATTATATTAGTGATACTATGCCGGCTACACCTCTGACCTTTATACAAAGCCGCGTAAAGCCTTGCCAACACTGCGGCGAGCACTTTGCGTGCCGTGCCATGCACGATACCCCTTGCGACTGTTTTACGGTGCAGATAAGCGATGAAACCAGAGAGCACATAGCCAGCCTAGGTTATGCCGACTGCCTGTGCAATGCCTGCCTAAACCACTTTGAGGAGCAGGTGCGCCAAGGTGCATTGGTAGAGGTGCACAACTAGTACTTTCAACCACAACTATAGCTGCTTGATATATAAGCAAATACCCTCATTGGGCTATTTTGCCGTTTCGCGTTTTCCATTATCTTTATAGGAATGGGCAAAAGTTTACTCCTGACGATTTTTGTGCTGATGAGCCTATGTAAGGTGTACGCCCAAGGTGGCAGTATAGCTGGCCGCGTGTATGATAGCAACACAGCGCTTGAGTTTGCCACCATATCGGTACTTAAAACAAGCTATGCCGCCAGCGCCGATAGCAACGGCTACTACCAAATAAACAATATACCTGTAGGCAAATATCAAGTGCGTGTAAGTTACCTAGGCTACGAAAACGCACAGCAGGAAATAAGCATAGAAGTAGGTAAAACCCTTAGCCTAAACATAACGCTAGTACCCCTAAGCAGCAAGCTGAACGAGGTGGTAATAACGGGTGCATTGAAACAGGTAACCAAGCTAGAGAGCGTAACCCCTGTAGACGTGTACACCGCCAAGTTTTTTCAGCGCAACCCGGTTACCAATTTGTTCGATGGCCTTTACAGTGTGCCGGGCCTATTTGCTGATGTAGATAATGGCGTAAGCAACACTACCGATGTGCAGATAAACGGTCTGGAAGGTAACTACACCATGT
Source organism: Bacteroidota bacterium (assembly GCA_018267435.1). Taxonomy (GTDB): domain Bacteria; phylum Bacteroidota; class Bacteroidia; order Chitinophagales; family LD1; genus Bog-950. The sequence goes on from JAFDYM010000433.1 coordinate 6,517, forward strand.
ACTTGATTGACGGTGTACCTGCGCTATCGAGCCTGGCGGGTATGTACGCCATCAATGCCTTCCCCATGAATATCATCGATAAGGTAGAGGTGGTAAAGGGTGCTTCTTCTACGCTATATGGTAGCGAGGCTATGGCGGGCGTTATCAATATAAAGACCAAAGACCCGCGCACAGCGCCACGCTTTAGCGCCAATGTGTACCTTACCTCGATGCTAGAAAGCTATGCCGACTTTACCACCAAATACAAGCTAGGCAAGGCCACTGCCATGCTATCAGTCGGTACCGAAAACTTCAACACCAAATGGGATGTAGATAAGGATGGCTTTCTGGATATACCCTACATCAACCGCTTCAACATATACAACAAGGTGGCACTATACCGCAAAGATGATAAGATAGCCAATGTGTACGCGCGCTATCTATACGAAGACCGCTTTGGCGGCGATAAAACCATGAGTCCGCGGTGGAGGGGTAGTACTGCCAAATATGGCGAGGCTATAACAACCAGTCAGTGGCAAATGGGCCTGCAATACCAACTGCCCGTAGCCGAAAAGGTAATGCTTCAACTAGACTACACCGAGCATAGGCAAGGTGCTTACTACGGCCCCAACAAATACGATGGCATACAGCTAAGCGGTTTTAGTCAGCTAACATGGAGCAAGAAGATAGACAGCATCAACGACTTCCTTTTGGGTGCAGCGTACCGCCTAATGTATTTTGAAGATAACACGCCATTATCGGACCCTGCCAACACAGGCTATGCGCGCTTGGTGCACATGCCTGCTATATTTTTTGAAGATGAAATAACCATTGCGCGCCGCCATACCATAATGCTAGGTGCGCGTGTAGAGTATAGCAACCGCAGTAACTTTGCCATTACCCCGCGCCTAAACTACAAGTGGATGAGCCAAAACCGCAAGAACATACTACGTGCAGGTGTGGGCACTGCCTACCGTATGCCCAATGTGCTGAACGAGGGCATTGGTGCCATGAATGGATCAAGGGGTATACTGTTGGAAGAAGACCTAAAACCAGAATCGTGTATAAGCGCCAACCTGAACTACACGCGTGTGCAGGAGGTAAAAGGCGGCTTGCTGAATATTGATGCCTCGGTTTTCTATACTTACTTCTTTAACTATATTGACCCTGAGTATGACGAAGAACCCGGCTACATAAGCTACAGCAACAGCAAGGGCGCCACCGCCACAGGTTTCAGCATCAATGCCGATTTTACCTTCAACTATCCGCTAAAGGTGGGTGTGGGCTTGGTGTATAACTATGTGTTTGAAGTGGAAGAAGGCGAGAACGGCGAAAAGGAGCGCGAAGCGCCTGCGCACCAGCCGCCGTTTATAGGCAACTTCTACCTAAGCTATACCTTTGCTGCGCCGCAACTTAGCATAGATTGGACGGGCAACCTTGTTACCCCGATGAAGCTGAGCACAGTGCCCGATGACGAGCGCCCTGAAAAATCGCCAGTATATACCATACAAAATGTGCAGATAACCAAAAAGTTCAAGAACGGCATCGACATTTACTTCGGCATAAAAAACCTGTTCAACTTTATACAAAAGGAGCCAATACTGCGCCCGAACGACCCTTTTAACCAAAATGTAGCGGTAAACAACCCCAACAATTACCGTTTCGATACCACCTACGGTTTTACCACTACGCAGGGCATAAAGGGCTTTTTTGGACTACGTTACACTTTGCAATAACATCACAACCACCCCCTAGCCCTCTCCTCTAAACATGAGGGGGTAAAAAAAGCAGTAAAATACTATTTGCAAAAGTGGACGGCGGCGTATATTTTCGCACCGCCTAAAAGAACGGGGCATATTGCAACCGTAGGGCATAAACAAAAAAACAATGGCAGGAAAAATAACGTTGACCATGCTTAAGCCAGATGCAGTGGCTGATGGTTACACAGGCAAAATTATTGACAAGATAATAGAGGCTGGTTTCAAAATACAAGCATTGAAACTAACTAAACTAAGCAAAGAAAAGGCTGAAGAATTCTACGCTATACATAAGGAGCGTCCTTTCTTTAACGACCTAGTTACGTTTATGACCGAAGGCCCGATAGTAGCGGCTGTATTGGAAAAAGAAAATGCAATAGAAGAGTTCCGCAACTTGATAGGTGCTACTAACCCAGCTAACGCTGCCGAAGGTACTATCCGTAAGATGTTTGCTGCGAGCATAGAGCGCAACGCCATCCACGGTTCTGATAGCGACGAGAACGCTGAAATAGAAGCTAAGTTCCACTTTACCGATGCTGAAAGGTTCTAATACCTAGCAACAGTAATTAGAAACAATACGCAGAGCAGCCCCACAAAGGCTGCTTTGTTATTTTATATAGGTGTATGAAAAGACCACCCCCTGCCCCCTCCTATAAACAGGAGGGGGTTGGGTTTAGTTACAAGCTCTTGGTGAGAGCTTGCAACAGTTAGATAAGGCTAACACATCAACATTTCCCCGAAACATCGTTATTTAACCCCTAAAAGCCTTACCTTTCGCCCGCAATGGAAAACGAGTATTTGGAAGATGACGAACTACAAGGCGGCACCGGCGAAGAGCAAGGCGACGACCTAGTAGAGCAGGTAAACCTAACGGTGGACAAGGGCCAACAGCCTTTGCGTATAGATAAATTTGTACACAGCTTTATAGGTAGCAACACCGTAAGCCGCAGCAAAATACAGAACGCTGCCGATGCAGGTAGTATATTGGTAAACGGCAAGCCTGTAAAGAGCAACTATAAAGTTCGCCCGAACGATAACATAGTGCTGCTAATACCGCGCAGCACCGAAAACTACGACCTTGTAGCCGAAGATATTCCGCTAGATATAGCTTATGAGGACGATGCGCTGCTACTGGTAAACAAAGATCCTATGATGGTGGTACACCCCGGTTTGGGTAACTACCGCGGTACCCTTATCAATGCATTGATGTGGCACTTTAAAGACTTGCCTAATGCCGAGAGCCAAAGGCCGGGTTTGGTTCACCGCATAGATAAAGGCACTAGTGGTCTACTGGTAATAGCCAAAACCGAGTTTGCATTGGCACACCTAGCGAAGCAGTTCTTCAACAAAACTAGCCGCCGCAAGTACCTAGCATTGGTATGGGGCGATGTAAAGGAGAACGAAGGAACCATAGTAGGCAACATAGGCCGCCACAGCCGCGAGCGTAAGCAGTTTGAAGTGTACCCCGATGGCGACCATGGCAAACCTGCCATAACGCACTATAAGGTAATAGAACGCCTAAACTATGTAACGCTGGTAGAGTGCCATTTGGAAACAGGCCGCACGCACCAAATACGCGTACACATGAAATACATAGGCCATACCCTATTTAACGATACCCGATACGGTGGCAATAAAATATTGAAGGGCACGGTGTACAGCAAGTACAAGCAGTTTATTGATAACTGTTTTGAGATAATGCCGCGCCAAGCTTTACACGCTGCCACGTTGGGCTTTGTACACCCTACCACGGGCAAGCAAATGGATTTCGATTCGCCACTACCTGCCGACTTTAAGGCCGTGCTTGATAAATGGCGCAAGTATTGGACCAACCCGACATTAGCTAGCAACTTGCCCGAAGGTGAAGACTTCGATAGGGAAACGGAGGAAGAATAGGTTTCTTACTTTAAGCGCTTGTATCGCTCCAGCTCATTCTTGTTGATGATGTCGTTAATTTCCGCTACTTCATCTTTAAACCTACTGCGTGTACCTAAGTTGTATATGCGTAGAAAGGGATCTTTATCCAGTATCATACCCTTCATTTCAGCTAAGCTAGGTACTTGGTTTAGCTTGCTATATTCTTCGTAAGTAAGTTTTAAAAAAACACTGTTTATACCTACTCCCCTATTATCTAGCAAATAGCCATCGGCCAGTGGCGTAGGGTAGGCTAGCTTGCCATTGCGGTACACATCGCTAGGTGCTGGGTAAGCTACTATCTCCGTTTTAGCGGCATTCATAGTTACGGGTACATAGCGGCTGTAGTTGGTACGTGTTCTGTAAATAATTGTCTGCTCGCCAGTATAGCTTACCTCGGCTACGGCCGTTGCCGTTTGCTTGCTTTTACAAGCAGCGATGGCTACAAAAGCCATCGCTGTTATAAATATGAAAGTTAATAGTCTCATTAGTTAACCATTAGTTTGCTAGTAGCAGTATGCTTGGCAGTAGTAAGCTTAAGGGTGTACAAACCTGCTGCATAGTTACTTACATCTTGCTGCAAAACAGTATTGCTCAAAGTGCCTTTAGCAGTGCTTACTACACGGCCTGCATTATCCATTATCTGCAGGGTATAGTCGCCGCTCATTTCGCCAGCATCTACAAATACAGTATTATTGGTAGGGTTAGGAAACACCGAAACTGCTACTTCTTCCCTATCATCTATACCTACGTTCTGGCCACGTGTAATTTGCATATCAAGCAAATAAGTACCCGTTGAGCCAGTAAAGTAGTTCGATACAAAGAATATAACATTGCCACCACCTTGTACATATATGGCGCCTGGCATTACATCATCATAAGCAGGACTTACGCTTCCACCGTTTACGCTGTAGCTAAACTGCATATCGTTGGTATAGCTTTGGCCATTGCCGCTGCTGTAGCTATCGTGTACACGTGCGTTTATTGAATAGTTGGTGCCGCTTGGCAAATCAACACGGTAGAAGTCGTAGTCGTTGCCCACGTGTGCATTGCTACCAGGTGTGCTTACTGTAGCTGTACTGCCACCAAAGCTAGGGTTGAATACATAAGGCGAGCTTTCTGTATTGTTCGACTCGTACATATCTGGGCTAAGTGGAGCATCGGCAACTACTATTTTAATTGGATTAGGCTTGCCAGTAAAGTCGGTAGTGTAAACTAGTCCCCAGCTGCTGTTATCGTAGCTGTATGAATAGGCTACATAGTATGTACCAGGTGTTACATTCAATCCATTTGAACTAAATGTATAGTCGTAGTAGAAGTTTGAATTCATTTGTACAGGTCCAGTCTGGATGGTTTGTACGTAATTGCCTTGCTCATCGTACACAGCAGCAGCCAAGTAGCCATTAAAACCTACGCTACCATAGTTGGCTA
>JAFDYM010000434.1 GCA_018267435.1 Bacteroidota bacterium
GTAGTAAGCGGCGGCGCATATACAGCAGCCAACAACAAGAACCTTGTTACCAAATTACTTGATGCTACAGGTACAACTACTTGGAGCAAAACCTATAATGGCGGCGGCGACAACAACGATGTAGCCAACTACATAGCGCTAGACCTTAGCGGCAATGTATATGTAGCAGGTTATAGCGTTGGCTTAGATGAAGACAAAAACCTATTGCTACATAAAATGGATGCCAGTGGCAACTCGCTATGGACAAAAACCTATACGGGTACCAGCGGCTATAGCCCCGATGAAGTGGTAGGCTTAAAGACCGATGCAAGCAATGTGTATGTATTAGGCTCGGTGCGCGATAGTGCCCAGAGTTATAACTATGCTACCATAAAGTACAACAGCAATGGCGATACCGTGTGGGTGCGCAAGTATAACAATGTAAATGAGTCGGACCGTGCAGCAGCGTTAGATGTAAATGCTAGTGGCAATGTAGCTGTAACAGGCCGCACCGATGTAAACCTAGATGACACTATAGCTCAGTACGATTTCGGCACGGTGCTATATAACAGTGCTGGCGTACAGCAGTGGGCCACGCTATACAACAGCGGCGGCAACAATGTAGATGAACCGGTAGCACTTACCCTTACTGCCACAGGTAATGTATATGTATCGGGCCGCAGCCAAGTAGCTGGGGTAGATGATATAACTACTGTGAAATACAATAGCACAGGCGCGCAACAGTGGGCGCAAACCTATAACGGTGGCAATGGCAACGACCGCAATGAGGCAATGGTGGTAGATGGCAACGAGAACGTGTATATATGTGGCCGCACTACTGCCAGCAATGGCAGCTTCGATGGATTGCTGATAAAATACAACAGCAGCGGTGTACAACAGTGGGTTAAAACCTTTAATGGCACTGGCGATGGTGAAGATAGATTCGATAAAATATTGCTAGATGTAGATGGCAACATAACCGTAGCAGGTAAAACGGATGTAGACAATACCGCAGGTGTAAACTTTGATTACCTAGTGATAAAGTATGACAACAGCGGCAATGTGCTATGGGATACTACTTGGGCCTACTCTCCTACTAGCGATGATGCAGCTACGGGCCTGGCAAGCGATAATGACGCTAACCTATACGTAACGGGCGAAAGCTATACCGGCGCAGCCTACAGTTATGCCACACTTACTTTTGGCGCTACCCCACAGGTATTGGTGTATAACAACAACCAAGGCGATGACAAAGCAAAAGCTATAACGGTAAGCGGCACTGCCGTATATGTAACAGGCGGCAGCACTGGCAGCGGCACACAGTACGATGCCACTACCGTAAAGTACGACCTTGGCACAGGTATAAAAGAAGCACTAGCCAGCAACAATATGCATGTGTATCCTAACCCTGCATCGTCTTATACCAACATTCATATTACTAGTGCTATTAATGATGATATGCTGCTAGTAGTTACCGATGTAGCAGGCAAGGCTGTTATAAGAACGTTTCCACGTGCGCAAATGCAGCTGAATACGCAAGGCATGGCTGCAGGTGTTTACTTTGTTAACCTAATGCAGGATGCACGCATGGTTGCAAGCCAAAAACTGATTGTAGAATAAGCATGAAGCAATTGCAAAGCGCCCTCTTAATGTTGGTTTGTATGCTCGTTTACAGCGCCCAAGCGCAGGAAACAAGCAGCGCGCGCAACGTAGAAAACAGCGACCAGTTTTGGTTGCAGTTTCAAGTAAGTAAGGAGCTACCTAAAAACTTTACGGTAGGTCTGCAATACAGGCTAAAAGTAGAGAATCAATTTTCGCAGTTTAGGTCGGGTGGTATATATGGCTATGTAAGCTATAAGGTAAACAAGTATCTATCGACGCAAGTACTGTATAAGTACTACACCTCGCGCTTTAAAGATGAGCATACGTTTTTTGCAAGCCTTACTACGGGCTATAAGTACAAAGACTTTAAGATAAGCCTGCGCGGTGCATACCAACGCACTTATGAATACTTTAGCGATAGATACCAGCCAGGGCACGAGCCTATTAACCAATGGCGCAACAGGCTAATGCTGCGCTACGATGTACATAAGGACTGGAACGTGTATATAAGTGCAGAGCCTTATTTACTGTTTGATGCACGTAGCATCATGCTACAGAAAATACGCGCCAGCACAGGCGTAAACTGGAACTTTGCCAAGTACAGCACCGTTAACTTGTTCTACACCTTCCAACCAAAGTTCGATGGCAAGCGCCCGGAGAATGAGCATATACTAGGCTTATCTTTCGAGGTAGATTTGCCTAAGAAGTTCAAGAAAAAGAAGAAGGGCAAAGGCAAGGATAGCAATACTGCCCCATCTCCAAAGCAAGAATCGAAACCGAATACGGATTTTTAGATTGCCGTTTTTGAACGCGGATGATGCAGATAACACAGATTAACGCGGATTGGTTTAATACGAATAACCATTAAGGGCACGAAGGTATTGCTTGAATATGGATAACCCTTTCTTTTGTCATCTTGAGCGAAGCGAAAGATCTTTCTTCGTGAAAATGTCGGAAGAAAGCCCCTTCACTCCACTTCGTTTGTTCAGGATGACAAAGGAGGGGGCATGACCAAGCAAAGCACCTTCAGCATGAAGGCGCGTGGCAGACATACTAATGCGATAGGCGCAATAGCACCGCCCATTGTAAATTGTATTCTGCTGCTCTACATTACAGCAGGCATTTCCTTTTTGTTGGCGCGAGAGTCGAAGTAAGAGTGTAGCAATACACTAGCCATGATGATAGCCGTACCTATAAAGAAACCTGGGCCTAGCATTTGGTTTTCGTGGAAGATGAGGAATGCCAAAGTGATGCCGTAAATAGGCTCGAGGTTGATTGAGAGGTTGAGCGTAAAAGCCGATAGGTGCTTAAGGGCATTGAGCGATAGTATAAGGGTAATATGCGTACATACTACTGCCAGTATTACCAGCAATACCCAGTCGTTAGCATCGGGTAAAAGCTTGGCGGGATTAAAGTAATTGATGTATAGGGGCAACAAAGGTGTAAGTACCAACAAGCCCGAAAATATTTCGTAGAAGGAAACTACCTCGCTTGGCACTTTGCCTACTATGTTTTTGTTAAGGATATTGAAGAATGCGCCGAGGAAGGCTGCCAACAATGCGAGTATAATGCCTACGGTGTATGAGTTACTATCGCTATAAAAGATGATGCAGATGCCTACTATGGCCATAAGGCTATATAGTATTTCTGCTTTATTGAATTTCTTGTTGGTTATCATCGGCTCGATAAGCGCGGTAAAGAGCGTGGTAGATGAAAAGATACCCAGCGTAACGCTGATGTTTGAATACTTGATGGCGCCGTAGAAGAATATCCAATGCACCATTAGCAATGCACCAATGCCTATCAGGCTCCATAGTTGTTGGCGGGTAACCTTAAGGCTTATGCCCATTACCTTAATGAAGGCAAACAGCGATGCTGAAGTAATGATGAGGCGGTACCATACCAGTAGGCCCTCGTTAAGGTCGATAGCGCGGCCAAGCACACCCGTAAGCCCCCATAGCACAATACTAAGGTGCATTTGTATGTATGCCTTGGTGGTATTACTCTGCGCGTGGTAGCTCTTCAACATGCCGCTAATGTATTGATGTTCGCACAGAGTGCTACAGAGACCACAGAGATATTTTTAAAATTTTGGCTGCTGAGGACCATAAAATTAACTACGAAGGGCACTAAGCTAACAGCCACACTAAGGCACTACGCTGTAAATGGATTTCATAATCTATTAATAGAGCTTCGTGCTCTTAATGAAAAACCTTTGCGCCCTTAGTGGTTAGAATTTCTTTCTAAAACTTAATAA
>JAFDYM010000435.1 GCA_018267435.1 Bacteroidota bacterium
AATATAGTAAAAGCCGCGAAAATGGGGCTTGCTTGTACTGGAATACGGATTGACGCTCTTACAAGCCCGTGATTTAAATCACGGGCTATTGATACGTCCTACATTACATCTAAACTATCGGCTAATCAAGTATTTGCTCCATAAGCTGTGCCTATCCGTAGCCCATGAATTAATTCATGGGCCGAACCTAGCGCAATACATTTTTGTACGCAGATGCTGCGCATTCTTTTTACTAAACTCACCCCCTCCGCCCCCTCTCTTACAAGTAATAGAGGGGGAACCGTTTAGCCATTAATACAACACTGTCCCCTTCTCTTTTTAAAGAGAAGGGTTAGGGATGAGTTTGTATTCTTGCATACTGATTATTATGGGCCTTACTGTTGCGCTTTGCGCATACGTACGCGCACCACGTGCCCTCTTGCTGTAGACATCCTAATCATTATACGGATCCATCAGCCCGCTTGGGGTATAGCCCTGCTTGCGCCAAAACTGTGCAGGGTTTACGCTGCCTGCAAACTCGTTGCTGTAGATAACGCGTTTGCCATCGCCTTCTATATCCAACTTCATACGCAGCTTAGTTTTAATGCTACCTGTATATGCGGGTACTTCAAATTTCCAGTATTCTCCCTTTGGCAACGCTTCATTGTAATAGCTATTACCGCATGTACTATGCTGTATGTACTCTATATCTTGCCAATTACCTGCTGCATCTTTGGCTTGCATTAGCATATATAAGCGTGCATCTTGCGTGCTGAAATAAATACTCGAATCACTATCGTTGGCTAAGTAGCACGCTATCACATTGAACCCTTTCAGATATATATTTCCTGAGCCAACGCTGCGCTCATTACTAGCCACTACTAGCTTTAACCCACCACGCAGAAAATCTTTATCAATCTTGTTGGTGGCACTTTCAATAGTATCAGCCATACTACCTGTTAAGCCCTGCACAAAATAGATTGCACCGTTCATATAGTCTATATCTATTTGACTACGTGTATTGTTCCTATCATGCTGCCATATTACTTTGCCGCTTGCCTGCGCATAGCTTACCGTACTGCCTTCATACAATATAAATACACCTTCATCGGCATAGTTCAATCCTATACCACCATATACTGAAAACAGGGTAGTAGTATCGTGTAGAAAAGCTATACCTTTTACGTAGGGCTCGCCTTTATTAATGCCCTCTTTTGTGGTAATTAAGAACTCGCCACGTTGCTCAACATAAGAAGAGCTAAAGCTATGATACAATATGCCATTACTATCTATCACTTGCTCCCTACCATTTATTCCTACAACCATTCTACCATGGTGAAAAACATTGTGCCTATTCTCGTATTTGAAACTACTTAATTGCCGCCCTTTTCCATCCACCAATACCTGTAAATTTGTACTATCAGACAATGCATACCTATCCTCTCCCACGTACCTTAACTCGGCGTTGTAAAACATTGCTTGTACTACACCATCGCTACTTAGCAAATAGTATCTACTACCATTCCTATCAGAACCTATCAACATATTATCACTGTTAGTTTGCGGATGCAATGCTATAGGTGTATTAAAACTGCTGGCATTATTATCGCTATAGGTAAAACGTACTTTTACACTTTTACATTCCGTAGTACGCGATGTTATGCGACCCTCTGAATCATATGTATATGAAGAGTTCCGCGGTTCCACAATAAAACAATCATCAAACTTCCATATTTCGGCTTGGCTATTGGCAACAAACTGATGGACGACATTAAAGGCTGTATCGTATACATAGTAATGCATTGCGCCTTGTTTACTTTTCGAATTAGCATTACCTGCTAAATAGTATCCTCCACGCAAAGGCATAATTTTCGTATGCGCTTTCGTCAGCACAACACCATGCTCATCTATCAGCACTATCTTTCCGCTTTTCAAAGTGGATTGGGCTACTCCATTATCGTAGTATCTTACATCGGCAAACCTGTATTTGTATAAGCTGCGGCCGTACATATCTATGTGCCTGTACACACCACTATCTGCCACTATAGCTGTGCCATTTTGAAACGGCCACGCATATTCAAAACTCGGCGGTATTAGCCATTCGCCGTCGGTATTTATGTAACCATACAAACCATCTAGCCTTACCGCAGCTGTACCTTCGCTAAAATTGCCACATGACTTATACTTTGGCTTTATGCGCACAGCACCTGTTGAGTCAATAAACCCGTATAGTCCATTTTCTACTATAGGGAACAATGCTTCTTTATGCACCCGCATATCAATGCCGCACTCCATCCTTTTATCTAGCCTTCTTTGGCACGATGAAAGCGAAACAAAACAGATAAGAATTAGCCAACAAAAAGTATATCTCATATTAGCATCTACAGGTGCTAGTGTACACATTAACTATGATGCGAGTTGATATAAATTCCATACCCTACACCAAACTCTCCCCCGTCATTTCTTTAGGCTGTGGTATGCCCATTAGTTTTAATACAGTTGGGGCCAGATCGGCAAGTTTGCCGGGCTTTAGTTGTAATTTATCATTAGCATCTACCATAAACAATGGTACGGGGTTCTTAGTGTGTGCCGTGTTAGGCGTGCCGTCGGTGTTTACCATATAGTCGGCATTGCCGTGGTCTGCCGTTATTAGGAAGGTATAGCCATTGGCCAAGCCTGTTTCTACTATGCGCTGCACGCAGTTGTTTACTGTTTCGCAGGCTTTAACCGCTGCGCTAAACACACCCGTGTGGCCCACCATATCGGCATTGGCATAGTTGATGCACACAAAATCTGGCCATTTGTTTTCTAATTCTTCTACCATTTTATCCGTCAACTCAGGCGCACTCATTTCTGGCTGCAAATCGTACGTTGCCACCTTAGGCGATGGCACCAATATGCGCTTCTCGTTCTCGAAAGGCTCTTCCCTTCCGCCACTAAAGAAGAATGTAACATGCGGGTACTTCTCCGTCTCCGCAGTACGTATCTGCTTCAAGCCATGTGCAGCTATCACTTCACCCAAGGTATTTTCCAGTTTATCATTATCGAATACAATGCTTACGCCCTTGTACGTACTATCGTAGTTGGTCATGGTAGTGTAGTGCAATTGCAAGGTTTGCATAGCATGCTCAGGCATATCTTGCTG
>JAFDYM010000436.1 GCA_018267435.1 Bacteroidota bacterium
AGCCGCACCACCTATAAAGCCAAACACGGTGGTGCCAGGTATAAGAAAAACCTCTAAGAAAATAAGCAGCATACCGACTAATAGTATTGCCACAATTAAGCCAAACGCCATAGGGCTAAGTTATTAAGAATATTGACGTTAAGTGCTATGTAGATAATTTATTTTCAACATATTCTGCCTAAGGCAGGTTTGCCTTGGCAAAGCTTATTTCCGACTTGTTGCCAGCCAAGTCGCCCTTTAGTTTCAAAGTGGCGCTGTCAGCCTGTAACAATATATAGTGCATCTCTGGCCTTTCAGGCGTTGTTTCCGATTTCATGAACAAGGTATCGGCTATCATTCGGTACTTGCCTTCATCTATTATGTTGGCAATATTTACTTTGTAGGTAGAACCCTCGAAAGTCCAAGTGCTACCTTCATATACAGCTTTTGGCAAATCGGTGCCATTGGCTTGCCAGCGCTGTATCTGCCAGCTACCTTCTACCTCTTTGCCATTGTTGCTGCATTGGGTAAGTAGAAGAATAGAGAACAATACCAGAACGTATTTACTCAGGCTTTGCATCGGCAGCTTTTGGGGCAGGTTGCATTACAAATATTACAGTTGCTTTTTCTAGTTCCGTTTCAAAAGTAAAGCCTTCGTCGGTCAGCTCGGTTATTTTGAAAGTTTTGGCTTCGCCACCTGCAGGTGTGCTAGTTATTTTGCTGCTGTTCCAGTTCAGCTTCCAAGTACCTTTTAGTTCCTGCTCACCCAGTTTCGATACATAGGTGTGGTCGGCGTTATAGGTCAATTTGTATGAGCCTTTCATACTGCCGATCCACTGGTCGATAGTGGGCTTTAAACCAGCGGGCACCTCGGTAGGAAATTGAAGGTCCTTCAATACCCATGTTTTGGTAAGCTTAGCGCTTTTATCGCTACAGCCTTGTAGGAACAGGAAAACGGTCAATACAAAAAATACTTGCTTAATTTGTTTCACAGAATTGGATTGAATGTACTGGGCAAAAATAGCCTGCCGAAAGTAATTAGCAAGTAAGCTTATGAAGATAACGTTGATATTGGTGGGAAAAACAGCCGTAAAAGAGGTGAAAGCAATATGCGATGACTACGCCAAGCGCATCAACCGTTATGTAAAGTTTGAAGAGATAGTTATAGACAGCATAAAGATAGACGACATACCCAAGCTAAAACTGAAGGAAGGCGAACTGATACTGAAGAAAATTGCCCCTACCGACCATGTGATATTGCTTGATGATAAAGGCAAGGAATATACATCCGAACAGTTTGCTGCGCAGATAGAAGGCTACTTTAACCAAAGCTATAAAAATGTGTGCTTTATAGTGGGTGGAGCCTACGGCTTTAGCCCCGATGTGTACGCCCGCGCCAATGGCAAGCTAAGCCTGAGCAAAATGACCTTCAGCCACCAAATTATCCGTGCCATTTTCGCCGAGCAGTTGTACAGGGCGTTTACTATTATAAACAACGAACCATACCACCACGCATAACCTAGGGCACTAGTCGCTTTTCCGTTAGGTAAATTCGTAAACGGAAAAGTGTATATGAGTATTACCATTTTAATAGTAGCAGCTACGGTTATCATAAGTTTGATGGCCTTTAACAACCATCAACTTATCGACAAATTTGTGTTTTGGCCTTACCGTATGTGGCGCGATGGCGAGTGGCACCGCCTTATCACCTGCGGCTTTATACATGCCGATTGGGGTCACCTTATTTTTAACATGATAGCCCTTTACTCGTTCGGCACTTTTGTTGAACAGGCATTTGGTTATATGCTACCAATGGGGGTAACCTTATACATTGTCATGTATTTCTTAGCTATAGTTACAGCCGATGCTTATAATTTATACAATCGAAAGGATGATTATAGCTACCGCAGCTTAGGCGCTAGTGGCGGTGTATCTGCCATCATATTTGCATCCATATTGTTGAATCCGTTCAGTGGTATCTATTTGTTCTTTATACCTATAGCTATACCTGCGGTAATATTTGGTCCGCTGTACCTAGTGTATTGTGTGGTAATGGCCAAGCGCGGACAAGATAACATAGGCCACGTAGCGCACTTTACGGGTTCTATCATCGGCTTTGTGTTTCCACTTTTGTTCCGCCCAAGTTTATTCCTCGATTTTATAACACAAATACAACACAAGTTGCAATAATGATAGTTGACCTACGCAGCGATACCCTTACCCAACCCAGCGCAGCCATGAAACAGGCTATGCTTGATGCGCCCCTTGGCGATGATGTGTTTGCCGAAGACCCCACCGTAAAGGGACTTGAAGAAAAGGTAGCTGCCCTGTTTGGTATGGAAGCAGGCATATTTTGCCCTAGTGGCACCATGACTAACCAGATAGCCGTAAAGGTACACACCCAACCGCTAGATGAAGTGATATGCGATAAGCTTTGCCACATATACAATTACGAAACGGGCGGCTGGGCATTCCACAGTGGAGTATCGGTTAGGTTAACAGATGGGGATAGAGGAAGGATGACCGTGCAACAGGTAGAAGAATTGATACTGCCCGACTATGACTGGTACCCGAATACACGCATGGTAGCTATTGAAAACACGGTGAACAAAGGCGGCGGCAGCGTGTATAGTATGGAGCAGATGCAGGCTCTTTCTGACTTTTGTAGAAGTAAAGGGCTGGTGTATCATCTAGATGGTGCCAGGCTGTTCAATGCATTAGAAGCATTAGGCAAAAAGCCCATTGACCTAGCAGGTATGTTTGATAGCATATCGATCTGTATAAGTAAGGGCTTGGGTGCGCCAGTAGGCAGTGTATTGCTAGGCACTAAAGATGTAATAAAGCGCAGCCGCAAACTGCGTAAGGTAATGGGAGGCGGTATGCGCCAAAGCGGTATGCTGGCAGCGGCCTGTATTTATGCGCTAGATAACAATGTGGAACGCTTGAAAGATGACCACGCCAAGGCACAGCAACTAGCGCAAACGCTTAGCGAATGTGCATGGGTAAGAAGGGTATTGCCTGCCGAAACCAACATCGTCATTTTCGAGGTGACAGATTCGGCAGCTATGGCGGCTAAACTGGCCGAAGTGGGCATACGTACTTCGCCGTTCTCCCCTACCCTAGTGCGCATGGTTACGCACCTTGATATAACGGACGATATGTTAGACTATACTATTCGTACACTTAAAACCATACAGCTGTGAAAGCCTGGTACAAACCATATAAGCTACAGTTTAAAAGCCCGGTGCTAACATCGCGCGGTAGCATGAGCGTAAAGAACGGATACTATTTATACATAAGCGATGGCAAATACACCGGCATAGGCGAGTGTAGCTACATTGAGGGTTTGAGCAACGACGACTTCAATAATTACGAGCAGGCCTTAATGGACCTATGCGACGGTATAGAGGCGTCGGACGCTAGCAAAATGCCCGACCTTAACCGCTTTCCTTCCATCTCATTCGGTTTCGAAACTGCTATGATAGACCTGCACAATGGCGGCGAAAGGATACTCTTCGATACCGAATTTACACATGGCATAGCCGCTATACCTATCAATGGCTTGGTATGGATGGGCGACAAGGATTTTATGCTGCAGCAGATAGAACAAAAACTACAAGAAGGTTTTAGCTGCATAAAGATTAAAGTAGGGGCTATAGACTTTGAAGAAGAGGTAAAACTACTAGCATACATACGCGAGCGCTACACACCCGAGCAAATAGAAATAAGGCTAGATGCCAACGGCGCATTCGGCAAGCGCGATGCACTGCTGAAATTGGAACGCCTTTCTAAATTCAATATACACAGTATAGAACAGCCCATTAAGCCCAAGCAATGGGAACTGATGCACACGCTAAGCAGCGAGCAGATAATACCCATAGCGCTTGATGAGGAACTGATAGGCATAAAGGTGGCTGATATAGATGAACTACTTACCTTCATACACCCACAATACATTATACTTAAGCCTAGCCTACTAGGCGGCTTGAACGTATGCGATGAATGGATAAAAAAATCCACCAACCTAAATATAGGCTGGTGGGCAACCAGTGCATTAGAGTCGAACATAGGTTTAAACGCTATTGCACAATGGGCATTTACGCATAGCCAGCATATGGTTCAGGGATTAGGTACTGGCAGCCTATATACCAACAATATACCATCGCCGCTTGTGGTTCAAAACGGCACATTGAGGTACGACCCCAATGCCCGATGGTCGGTTTAAGATTGTTTATTCACTAGCTAATTTATCTACTACACCTGCCAGCGTAGCTATTCGCTTACCGTTTATGTGGTAATGTATAAACTTGCCTTCGCGGCTTGTATTCACTACTTCTGCACTGCGCAGTATAGCCAAGTGTTGCGATGCTACAGATTGTTCAATCTTTAGCTTTACATAAATTTCAGTTACGGTAATGCCATCATTCAGACTTATTACCTCAAGCATTTTCTTTCTAATAGGGTGATTAACTGCCCTTATTACCATAGCTGCTGCCTTAATGGTATCAAAATTCACTACCACCCCCTCCTTACCCGCGCCGGTTAATGTAAGGATTGCACCCTTACCGGATTTCGATTTGGTGTTTTTCATTATACTTCTCTTGTTGTTTTCTATTAATATCAATGCAATATAGCGAATAAAAGAAAAAGAAAACCATTTTATCCTATTTATATAATGCACAGATTTTCAACACTGAAGAATAGCTGTTGCAACAAATAAAAAAGGCAGACCGAGTTGGTCTGCCTTTAATACAAAATCGTATTAAGATATTATTTTACATCTACTAGTTCAGTATCAAATATCAAAGTAGCTTTTGCTGGTATTATTGGTTGGTATCCTTGCTCGCCATAGCCTAATTGGTAAGGTATTATCAGCTTTACCTTGCTGCCTACTTTCATTAGGGCTATACCTTCGTCCCAGCCTTTTATTACGCGGCCTTGGCCTAGTACAAATTCTATAGGTTGGTTACGGTCGTAGCTTGAATCGAACTTGCTGCCATCGGCCAATGTACCTGTATAGTGTACTGCCACGGTTTTGCCATTTACAGCTTGTGCGCCATTACCTTCTTTTTCTATTACATAATAAAGGCCGCTAGCTGTTTTCTTGGCATTAGGGTATTGCTTTTTCACAAGTTCTTCAGCAGTAATAGTAAACTTCTTGTTAGCTTCTTCTTTCTGCTTTGCAAATTCAGCAGCCTTAGCTTTCAATAGCTCATCTTTTTTAGCCCATACAGCAACAGCGTCAAACTTCTCTGCATCTTTGCCTACACGTATTATTTTTACGGTAGTCATAGGGTCGTTCTGCGCTACTTGTGGTACTAGGTTATAGCCTTGTACTACTTCGCCGAATATGGTGTGTTTATGGTCAAGCCAGTTGGTTTTTGCTTCAGTTATAAAGAACTGCGAACCATTGGTAGCAGGGCCTGCATTAGCCATAGCTAGCAAACCTACTTTGTCAAATTTCAAGCTTGCATCAAACTCGTCGCCAAATGAATAACCTGGGCCACCTGCACCTGTACCTTGTGGGTCGCCACCTTGTATCATAAACGGCTGTGGAGTGTGTATTACGCGGTGGAACAAAAGCCCATCGTAGTAAGGCACACCTTCAGCTTTTGCGCTGTTTTTAATTTTACCTTCGGCTAGGCCTACAAAGTTAGCCACGGTTACAGGTGTTTTATCGTAAAAAAGCTTGCATACTATTACGCCTTTCGGTGTAGTAAATTCTGCATAAAGACCTGGTTCATTTTTCCAGTTTGTTTCTTCTGCCGTAGGCTCGGTTGCAGTTGGTGTACTCATGTTTGTTTCTGTACTCTCGGTTTTGTTACCATTTGCATTGCACGATGTAAGCATGCCCGCAAACATGGTAAGTGTTAGAAATAATGACTTGAATGGTTTATTCATTGCTTTGTGTTTATGCGTTGAAATTAATGGATGAAATGGCTTCTAAAAATTTCTTTTCGGTTTCAGCTAAGCTGAGCGTGCTTTTTCCACCACTTGCGTTGCGGTGTCCACCACCTTCAAAATAGGTACGCGCAAAGGTATTTACGTCTACCTCTCCCCTACTGCGGAAAGATATTTTTATCCTATCGGGCTCTTCGCTAAAGTATACGCTTACCTGCACACCTTCTATTTTGAATGGATAGTTCACCAAGCTTTCGCTATCGCCACTTTGTAAACTGAAACGTTTTATTTCTGGTTGAGATAGCATCATGTATGCCACTTTGCCATCGTTTACAAGTTTTAACTTTTCGTGCAGGCAGTAGCCGAAAAACCTAAGCCTAGTTTCGCGGAAAACATTATTTACTTTTTCGCTTACATAATCTGGCCTAGCGCCTTTAGCTAACAGACCAGCTGCTACCATATGGGCATTGGGTGTGGTATTATTAAATTGGAAGAAACCGTTATCGGTAGCTAAGCCTGTGTAAAGGCACTCAGCTATATCGGCATCTATCAGGTCAAGCTCGCCAAGATCTGCTATTATGTCGTATACCATTTCGGCCGTAGCGCAATATTTTGTATTGCTAAAAGGTAGGTCAGCAAAGCTTTCGGGTTGCTGGTGGTGGTCTATCATAACCTTATAGGCCGATGAATTGGCTATGCTGCTACCTAATGCTTCTAACCTAGTAAGGGCATTAAAGTCAAGGCAGAATATAAGGTTGGCGCTGGCAATTGTAGCATCGCAGCTTTTGCGGTCCTTGCTGTTTTCACATTCTACGGTAGTAGATGTGCCAGGTATCCAACTTAGGTTGCTGGTGTAAGCTGTGGGCGATATAAATGTTACCTCGTGACCTTTCTTCTCTAAAAACATTTTCCAGCCTAGGCTGCTGCCTAAGGCATCACCATCGGGGTTGCGATGGGTAGTAATAACTACCTTTTTAGGTGTGGCTATTACCTCTTTTAATTTACTGATACTTTCGCTGTCGAATTTCATTGGAACTGCGAATGTGCCAATTAATTGCTGAGAAACAAAATGTGAAAAGTACCTAGGCTATGCTAAGTGGGCAGCTACCTAGGTGTGAGCTATCTGTAAGGTGCTACATAGGTTTGTACACCCTGCACGATATGGTTTGTTGGGCATTGGTAACCGTAAGCACATATAATCCCTGGGGAATATGTAGACTACCCAAGTCAAGCTGGTTATTCTCCATGTTCAAGTTATTTCTTATGGTTGCACCGTTTAGGTTGTACAACGATATACTGGTGGGTGCGTAGTTAGATGCATTTGTAATGCTTACTACACCATTGGTTGAGTAGTGTACTTCCATTATGTTTGTTAAATCATCTTTTACTAATACACTTATTACTGGCGAGTATTCCCATGCGCCGTCGTAATCCACTTGTTTAAGTCGGTAATAAGCTATTCCTTCGGTGGCATTGTTATCAATATATGGGTAGTTCAGCATTGTGGTGCTTGTTCCATTACCTGTTACTTCGCCCAAGGTAACCCAGGTTTTAGTATCGGTTGAGCGCTCTATTTCAAAATGGCTATTGTTTATTTCAAGCGCGGTAGCCCAATTGAGCTGTACCTCATTTTCTCTGATCAAGCTACCCGTAAAGCTTACCATTTTTACAGGTAATGGTGAAGATGGAATAGTATAATACACTATAGTCTGTATTTGGTCTATATGTACAGTTAAACCTAGCCCTGCAACCCCTGCGTATAGGCGCGACGCAAATGCTACGCCAAAGCTTGCATTGTTTATATCATCGGCAGTCCATGTAGTACCCCATTTACTGGTGTCGGAACCATATGTAACGGTAGTATAGCTTGTACCCCAGTTTGTACTGGTGTAACCTAAGTTGGTGTTAAGTACCGTGCCGTTCTTTATTATGTTAGTTCTATAATCTCTAATAGTACTACCTACTCCTAGGCCAGCAGCTTTGCGCCTTACACTTACCTGTATACCTTGTACCTGAGCATTCAGTGGCAAGCTATAACCGAAGCTGCTGGCAGTTATATAATGGGTATTGGCACTACCCAATGCTGCTAATAGTACATATGCTGTTGCTGAAGTATCGTTGGCTGTTTTAATATTGTTTACGTTGCTCCAAGCTACTGTACCAATATCTGTTAAGTCGGTAAAAGCATTGCCATTAAACAAGCCTGTGTTTAGCACTTGGGCTTGGGCAATAAGGTTAAAGGTACTGCATAACAGTACTATTATTAGCTGCTTCATATTCCAATATTTTAATAGAGGTAAGTGTTGCCTTATCTGGCAATACTTTTGTTGTAGTTGGGCGCTACTTTACCTTGTAGCATACTTGCTTTTGTATGTATGCGTGTGAAGTTATGACCCAGTAGATGTTACGAGGTTGTACCTATATGTGTTTTTTGAAAATATTATATAGGGTACTTCTTTTGTTGTGTAGTTGTTTGATGATCAATATATTGTGTAAGGTATAGGTAGGTATAGTTAAACTTAAGCATGTTACAAGTAAGAAGGAGTAAAAATACTTCAATGACTTATTTAATTCCTCAAAACAAAATACTTAGCTTTAAGGTATTATAGCACAAACCCACTTAGTACTGTAATATATGGCGATAAAAGTAATGATTGCTGATGACCACAAGCTGTTTAGGCGTGGCATGGTAGCAATATTGAACCAATGTGATGACATAGAACTGGTAGGAGAAGCAGGCGATGGAGATGAAGCCATAAAGCTAGCTCAAATACGCGAGCCCGATGTTCTTTTGCTAGACCTTAACATGCCTATTAAAACGGGCTATGAGGTGCTGCGCGAGCTTAGGGCAGTAAACAGCAAGTGCAAGGTTGTAATAGTATCTATGCTCAGTAATTCCGATAGCATTGTGCGTGCTATAAGCGATGGTGCTAGCGGGTACGTAACCAAAGAGGCAGAACCAGAGGAGATATTGACAGCGATACGCAGCGTATACAAAAACAACTTCTATTTTAACGAACAAACTAACGATGCCATGCTGCGCTCGATTACTAATAAGCGCGTAGGTGCACCCGCCGAACCTAGCGAGGTGCACTTCAACGAGAAGGAACTTGCTATTATTCAAAAAATGATAGATGGCAGAAACAATGTTGAAATAGCTTCGGAGCTTTTTATAAGCCAGCGTACCGTAGAAAACATACGCTGGCAAATGATGAAGAAGGTAGGCGTAAACAGCGTGGTGGGCCTTATTATTTATGCTATTAAGCATAATATGGTACACGTATAATTTTTCTTTCCTATTTCCGTTACTTTGGGCCTAGTATAGCATTATACTGTTATGAAGCACTGCGCCCTAACCATTCTTACGCTATTGTATGTACTTACCTGCCTTGCGCAAGAGTACAATGAAGTGGTGTTTGAAGTGAAAAAGAATGCTGAAGAAAAAGTGTGTACATACCTGTATAGCCAGCAGCAGCAAGTGTTTAGTAATTGGAAAGGTAGCGCACCTAGCAACTACTCTTGTATTCAAAAGATAGGCGATACGCTATATCATTACACCATTAAGAATATAGCTGATACGGTGGGTCTAATAAAAGACGGTCTTGCTCCACGTATAGACCGAGGCAGTAAATATTTCTACTACCAATATGCCACCATATATAATGTTGTAAACGATACCGTATGGGAGAAGCGTATTTATAGCAATGGATATGTTAGGTATGAAATGTTTTGTAACAGTAATGTATTAAGTAATGGTAGCAAAGAGGACTTTCTGGGCAGGATGGGAAGGGGGATGGAGGAATCTGTATATCGCACTGCGTACATGCTAGATACGAATACGCACTTGACAGTTGACGGAAAAAAAGTTGATTGCATCAAAGTTTTAGTTACTTATGGTATACCACAAATAAAAGGTAATAGAATAACGAGAAATACGTCTTGGCTTTACGATAGAACTTATTTGTATTTGCGCAAAACTGATTTCATGCCTGTAATGATAGAAACGGCAAGTGAAGTAGAAGATCTAAACCCATACGCTCCGTACGAATTGCAGACTCCTGCTTTCAAACTGTTTAAAGCCATAGAATAAATGAAGTATAGCCTGCTGCTTTTCTTATCACTTTTTCTTTCTGCTTTTGCCTGTGGGCAAGAGTATGAAGAGGTGGAGTTTGAGGTGAATAAGAAGGCAGATAAATGGCATAGTTATATCTATACAGATTCCGCTAGCCCTAGTTCAAGCGGAGGGCTAGTTTTAGTATCAGGACTATACCGTGATACTATAGTTTATGAAGCTAAAATTTCGGCAGAAAAGAAGGATACTTTCTATACAGGAATACGGACTCTAAGACTTAGTTACGAAATGCATGACGACACACTATATGCCAATATCTACAACGGCAATAACGCTCCACCCAGCCGTGTAAGGGTATTTGTAAAGAATGGTGTAGCTGTAAATGCCTATCCTAT
>JAFDYM010000437.1 GCA_018267435.1 Bacteroidota bacterium
ATGCAAGGATCATATAATATAGCTAGCCAATAAAAAAAGCCCGCACTGATTGCTCAGTACGGGCACCCGATTTCCTCCAATCAGGGTTATAAATCTTTATCCCACTGGCGGTCTACCTTGTTTTTGATAACAGGTACCGAGCGCAGATACGTAAATATAGCCTTTACTTCCTGATTTGTCAAGCCATTGTAGCGTAGCATGGGGTCGCGCAGGCTCTTGCCTTCCTTATTTACGCCTTCATGCAATGCTTTTCTAAAGTCTTCCTCCGTCCAAGTGCCTATGCCGGTAGCGTCATCAGCAGTTAGGTTGGCGGTAAATATCTGGTTGCCGTTTAGGTTTACCATCATATTGCCACCACCGCAGTAGCCTGGTGTTTTTTCAGGGAACTCCATGTTCAACGTTTTAAAGTCGGCGCTGTGGCATGGGTAGCAATCGTAGCGGCCAGCCACCAAGTAGCGTCCATAAGCTGGTAGGTTATTGGTATCGGGCGCATTGATTGGTTCGGCGTTCAATGGTATTTTTTTGAAAGCTACGTGGCTCAAAAACTTAACTAGCATCGAAGGTTTGCTTGGCACCTTTGCTATTTCCGACGCCTGCACCTCGGCATTATCCGACCTTAGCCAAGCTATAACGCCTTCCATGTCGCTTTCGCTCATGTGCGGAAACTTAGGCATATACACAGGTATGTATTGTCCATCGGGCTTGCAGCCGGTACGCAGCAGGTAGTACAGTTCGCCATCCGTCCAGTTGGCTATGCCCGCTGTTTTGCTTTGGGTTATGTTGGCCGAGTATATCTCGCCAAACTCCGGAGGTAGCTCGCTCAGTTTTCGGCCGCTTAGTTTTCCATCGCTACCGCGGTGGCATACCACGCACTGCACGGCTGCTATTTTAGCACCAATGGCTACTTTTTCGGGCGTTACTTCTATTTTTTTCTCTACCGTTGCGGCTTCGTATTTAGGTATGCCGTCTATTGCAATGTAGGCTACAAAGCAGCCTATAAGTACTACTACGGCAAGGACAAGGTATAATAGTCCCTTAAAGAACTTTTTCATGGTTAAGTGGGTTATGTTTTTAACTGTTTTGGGGTGAAAACGGGGGAAAAGTACAAATCGTTGCTTTGAATAAAGAATTTTCAAAGAAAAAAATTAACAATTCATTGTGCCTTTAACTATCCACAGGTTGAAGGCGCGTGGCAGACTAAAGTAGATAGGGAAGCGCAACAGTACGGCCCATAATTATTTGTATTTCTTTTTTGAACGCAGATTTGAATAATCATCATCTTCAATCATAGCAATCAGCGAATGCCACAGGCATCAGCACAAAAAAGTTAACCCGAAACTTTAAACTTTTAACCTTCAACCCTCTGTTTTTTAGCCCAATTTGCCTTTTTGAGGGAATTGCTTAGGTTTGCGCCCTCATAAACCGATAACAGAAATGGCTACTACAGCAGATATCAGAAACGGACTTTGTATAGAGTTCAACCACGACATTTATCAATTTGTTGAATTTCAACACGTAAAGCCAGGCAAAGGCAATGCATTTGTTCGCTGCCGTATGAAGAGCCTTAAAACAGGCCGCGTATTGGAGCACACTTTCCCTGCTGGCCACGATATAACTACAGCACGTGTTATCCGCCGCCCTTACCAGTTCCTTTATAGCGACGATAACGGCTATAACTTCATGGATCAAGAAACTTTTGAGCAAGTGGTTATAGACGGTAAAATGATAGAGAACAACGACTTTTTGAAAGATGGCGACGTGTGCGAAGTTATCATTCACGAAGAAACCAACCAGATACTAGGCTGCGAATTGCCTCAGCACGTGGTATTGGAAATAACTTACAGCGAGCCGGGTGTACGTGGCGATACAGCTACTAACGCCAGCAAGCCAGCTACCCTTGAAACCGGTGCGGTAATAAACGTGCCTTTGTTTGTTGACCAAGGCGAGAAAATAAAGGTAGATACCCGCAACCGTGCTTATGTTGAGCGCGTAAAGAGCAAATAGTCCCTTTTTCCAACGGTAGGTGTATATCTACCCTTGGCATTAGTAAAAACTTCTTACATTAGACTTCCCGAATCTACCCTGGTTCGGGATTTTTTTAGAATAAATCCGACCATATGGAATTGAAAGAAATTCAGGAGTTAATAAAGATGGTGAAGAAAGCCGATATCAGTGAGTTGAAACTGAAAGAAGGCGACTTTGCCATAACTATAAAAAATAAGGGCGGCGAGGTAATATACGGTGCCCCTATTCAGCAAGCCTATGCAGCGCCAGCCTTACAGCAGGCACCTGCACAGCAAACCGCCCCTGCCACCCAAACAGCAGCACCGGCAGCCGAAGCTAAAAGCGATAACCAAACCACTTTCCGCTCGCCTATGGTAGGTACATTCTACCGTAAACCGGGTGCCGATAAGGACGTATATGTAAAGGTAGGCGATGTAGTAAAGAGCGGCGACGTGCTTTGCATCATCGAGGCTATGAAACTGTTTAACGAAATAGAGTTTGACGGTGGCGAAGGCCGCATAGTAAAAGTATTGGCCGAGGATGCTTCGCCGGTTGAATACGACCAGCCTTTGTTTGTAATAGAGAAGGTTTAAGAACGATATGATAATATGAGGATGTGATGATAGGCCGATGGCCATTGTCGTATCCTCATATCTTCAAATAATCAAATCGATTTTCCAATGTTTAAGAAAATACTGATAGCTAACCGTGGCGAAATAGCCCTGCGTATAATACGTACCTGTAAAGAAATGGGTATAAAAACCGTAGCGGTATATAGCACTGCCGACCGCGATAGCTTGCACGTGCGCTTTGCCGACGAGGCTGTATGTATAGGGCCGCCTAAAAGCCGCGATAGCTACCTGAACATGCAGAACATAATGGCAGTGGCCGAGTTGACCAATGCCGATGCTATACACCCAGGTTACGGCTTTCTAGCCGAGAACGCCGAGTTTAGCGAGCTGTGCCAGAAGTATAAGATAAAATTTATAGGTCCGCTGCCGTACCAAATACGCAGCATGGGCGATAAAATAACTGCCAAAGAAACCATGATAAAAGCAGGTGTACCTTGTATACCTGGTAGCGGTGGTTTGATAGCCAACTTAGATGAGGCAGCAAAAACTGCCGATGAGATTGGTTTCCCAGTTATACTTAAAGCTACTGCCGGCGGTGGTGGCAAGGGTATGCGTATAGTGCGCAATGCTGCCGAGCTTGAAAAAGCTTACAGCATGGCTAGAACCGAGGCAGGTGCATCGTTCGGTAACGACGGTGTGTACATGGAGAAGTTTATTGAAGAACCACGCCACATAGAAATACAAGTAGCGGGCGACCAATACGGCGAAGGCTGCCACTTAAGCGAGCGCGACTGCTCGGTACAGCGCCGCCACCAAAAGCTGGTAGAGGAAGCACCTAGCCCGTTTGTAGATGAAGAACTGCGAAAGAAGATGGGTGCTGCTGCCGTTAAGGCGGTTAAGGCCATTAACTACGAAGGCGTAGGTACAGTTGAGTTTCTGGTAGATAAGCACAAGAACTTCTACTTTATGGAGATGAACACCCGTATACAGGTGGAGCACCCCGTAACCGAAGAAGTAATGGACTTCGACTTAATAAAGGAGCAGATACTGATAGCTGCGGGTACGCCAATATCGGGTGTGTTGTACTTCCCCGATAAGATGCACGCTATAGAGTGCCGTATAAACGCCGAGGACCCGTTGAACAACTTTGCACCAAGCCCGGGCAAAATAACCGCCCTACACACGCCTAAGGGCTATGGTGTAAGGGTAGATACACACATCTACGCAGGTTATACCGTGCCGCCATTCTACGACTCGCTATTGGCCAAGGTAATATGCCGCGCCAAAACCCGCGAGGAGTGCATAGTAAAAATGCAGCGCGCCCTGCACGAGTTTATTATTGAAGGTGTAAAGACCACCATACCTTTCCATTTGGCATTGCTAGAGAACGAAGAGTTCCGCTCGGGCAAATTCGATACAGGCTTACTAGAACGCTTCGACTACGTAAGCGTAATAAAAGAACACATGCAGGCAGACTATAAGATATAGTTTGATATTGCTAGCGATAACAGAAATGCCATCCAGTTTTTGGGTGGCATTTTTATTTTGTATAGGTATGTTTGGTTGTAACCTTGTATGGTATAAATATTTGGTAACTTGGCTCTGCAAAAAAAAATATTACAATGGCCTTAATAGCATCTTTCTACCAGGACTTAGTTTATACTGATGGCAATAAACCTGCCATAAAGGTAATGGTTAACACATCGAGCATAAAAGAGATACGGATATTGTTCAGCAAAGGGCAAGAAATGAAAGAGCATAAAGCACCTTATGCTATTACTGTTCAAGTACTAAAGGGCGAAATTGAGTTTATGGCAGAAGGTGGTACTTATGTATTAGCTGAAGGTATGTTGATTGCATTAGAGGCGAATGTACCTCATAGCCTGTTGGGTATAAGTGATAGTATAGTACGACTAAGTTTAAATATGAACGACCAAGCTGCGCGTGTTCAAAGCGTTTAGCATCAAGTTTATATTGCTTACATCAAGCATGGTAACGGCAATTCTCTATTTTATTATGCACTAATTTTTAAAATTATTACATAATAATGGTATGCGAATATCGTTTATTCCGCACCAAACAAAATATCGAACACATGAAAAAACTAATGCTGTTGCCAGTACTGGTACTGCTATGCATACAGGCATGCAAAAAAGATGAACCCAAAGACAATGAGCCCGAACCACAGGCAGTAGCCAAGCCTGCTGATTATTTCTTCCCTATGAAAGTGGGCAACTACTGGGTGTATGAAACCTGGAGTTCGCAGGATAATTCAACTTCCATCGACACTGTAAAGGTAATAGGCGATACAACGGTGAACGGTAAAACCTTTTATCGTTTTAATACATTGGCACCGCTAACGTTTATGGGTGGGGTAGAATATCAGCTTGCGGATAGCAGTGGTTATATTATTGACCCTACAGGTTTTGTATACGAGGTGAATAATGGCGCACAGGATACTATTCGAGTAGAGAATTTTAGTGCAATAGATGTGGTAGTAAAAACGGGCAATAGAGATACATTATTGAACGTACCTGCAGGTAGTTTCCATACATTGCAAACTATTGGCGATACATACTACACAGGTATGGCTTCGCCCACAGGTACTAATCCGCGCCATTCTGGCAATTTTGCTGCTAAAAATGTGGGCTGCATAAGCATCAACTACTTTTATGCCAATAGCCCTTATCATTTCATAACTACCTTACAAAGCTATCACTTAGAACCTTAAGCAAAAGTTCAAATAATACTACTAGCTGATAGCAAGAGTTAGATTATGGTACAAACAGGAGCTACGGATTGCTTTTTTTAGTTACTATTTTATTCATGCCAAAACTGTAAGTTTGGTATATAAACTCCCACTGCATGAGATACATATTGCTGCCTCTGTTTCTACTTACTATGTTATATAGCCAAGCGCAGCAACCCCTTAAAACCGAACACGTATTTATTGTAACCTTCGATGGCTACCGCTGGCAGGAGCTATACCGCGGGGCTGATAAGCACGTAATAAACAGCAAGAAACACGTACGCGATATAGCAGCTACCAAAAAGAAATATTGGGCAGAAACGGTGCAAGAGCGCAGGCATAAGTTGATGCCCTTCTTTTGGGATACGCTGGTAAAGCAGGCCACCTTTATAGGCAACCGCGATAAGGGCAGCAAAATGAAAATAACAAATCCCGCACTTGTAAGTTACCCGGGCTACAACGAAATATTCAGCGGCTATGGCGACCCTAAAATTAAGAACAACAGTACACCCGATAACCCTAACAATACCTTGTTCGACCTACTGCAATGCAATGCCAACTATAAGGATAAATGCGTAGCAGTAGCCAGTTGGGATGCCTTTACGCGCATATTCAATACCAAGCGTAGTGGTGCTGCAGTGTTCTGCACGTATAAGTGCGAGGGCGGCAACATTACTTCTAACAACACTACTTACAACAGCTATAGCACTAACATACCTGCCAGCAACCAGTACAGCGAGTACGATACTATTACCTACCGCTTTGCCAAGGAGTACCTGCACCGCAACCATCCACGCGTAGCGTTTATAGGCTTTGATGAAACAGACCACTTTGGACACGAGGGGCAATACGATGCCTACCTAGATGCAGCTAACCTGATGGATAAATACATACAGGACCTTTGGAACTTTATACAAAGCGAGCCGCAATACAAAGACAAGACAACCTTGCTTATTACTACCGACCATGGTAGAGGTGGTAAACATTTAGCTATGTGGCGCCACCACGGCTGGCCAGTAGCTAAAGCACGTGCTATATGGATGGTAGCCATAGGCCCCGATACCCCTGCCATGGGCGAAGTAACACGCAAAACAAGTAAGAAAGTATTCTACCAAAAACAGGTAGGACCTACTGCTGCCAAGCTATTAGGCATCGATTTCTACAAAGGCAAAAAGATAGGCACGGCAGTAGATATATTAGTGAAGTAAGAGTAACTACAGTAGGCAGTATTCATTGCCTACTAGCCTTATTGCGTACTGCCTACTGAAATCAATCCCATTTTTTAAAGGCAAAAAACACAGCTACTAGTATAAAGAAGAAGCTGACTACATAGTTCCATTTAATGCCCTCCTTTAAGTAGAACATAGAGAACAGCGCGAACACCACAAGCGTTATTACCTCCTGCATTATTTTTAGCTGTGCGGCACTAAAGGTAGCACTGCCTATACGGTTAGCGGGTACTTGCAGGCAGTACTCGAAGAAGGCAATACCCCAGCTTACCAATATCACTTTCCATAGGGCTACGTCCTTATATTTAAGGTGGCCATACCATGCAAAGGTCATAAATACGTTAGAGGCTACAAGCAGGGCAATGGTGCGCATGAGAAAGTTTAAGCGCTAAATGTAAATAATTGTGCCGATAGAATGACGGAGGACCGATGACCGAAGACGGATGCAAAAAAGTGACGAGTGACGGTTGAGGTGTGAAAGGTGTAACGCTCCCTTTCTGACAACGGGCAACATACAACTAGCAACTATAAAAAGCTATGCACTACAGCACCCACTACTGCGCTTATGCCTAGCCATAGCACCATGTTAAGGTTGTAGTACTTCATAGCTATTAACGATACTATTAGCCATAGCGCGGGAAAGTAATGCCAGAGTGTAGCAGCGTTTTGAATGTGCGCCGTGTGTAAAGCCATGAGCATAAACAACAGCAGGTTGGCTACCACGCCTACTACGGCTGCGGTTACAAAACCCAACACTTTTTTTATCTGCTCGTTTTGTTGGGTTCGTTCTACTACAGGTGCGCCTAGTAGTATAAATGCAAACGATGGCAGAAAGGTGAAGAAAGTAGTAAGCAACAAGGCCATGCTACCGAACAATATTGAGCCGCCGAAGTGGTTGTAGCCACCCATAAAGCCCACAAATGCCAGCACCATAATAAGCGGCCCGGGTGTACTTTCGCCTAGTGCTAGGCCATCTACCATTTGGGTTTGTGTAAGCCAGTGCAACTGCTGCACCGCCACCTGCGATACATACAACAACACACTATATGCCCCACCAAATGTTACCAAAGCAGCCTTGGTAAAAAACAGCGATAAGTGCTGCCAAAAGGCCGCATCGCTGGTTAACTGGTATAGGGTAAAAGGCAATGCCCATAATGATAGGAATATACTAGCTAGTACTAGCCATTTACCTTTGGTATAACTACGTTGTATGGTATTGTTGTTTATGGCATAGCCTACCTCATCTAACTGTTTGCTTGTGCCTTGCTTTGTTGTAGTATTGATAAAGCGCAGGTATACTAAGCCAAACAACATGGCGCTGAGTATTACCAATGGGTAAGGCACTTTGAAAACCAATAGCGATACTAATGCAGCTATGGCTATGGCATAATCAATCTTTTGCTTCAATGCTTTTTGCGCTATTTTATATAGTGCCAGTACCACTACGGCTACTACTGCAGGCTGTACGCCATATAGTATTCCCTTTGCTATATCGGTATTGCCATAGGTAACGTATAGTACACTTAAGCCAAGCAGAATAAACACCGATGGCAAAATGAACAGCGCACCCGCTACTATACCACCCCGTACGCCATGCATCAACCAGCCAATATAGGTAGCCAACTGCTGCGCCTCGGGCCCTGGCAATAGCATACAGTAGTTAAGCGCGTGCAGAAAGCGCGATTCGCTCAGCCACTTCTTTTTTTCTACCACATACTCGTGCATTATGGCTATTTGCCCAGCAGGACCGCCAAAGCTTATAAAGCCCAGCTTCAACCAAAACCAAAAAGCTTCTTTGAAAGAAATATTATGCATAACGATGTATGTAATAGGTGCGATAATGACAAAGCTAAACCCTCGTCCCACGCCCCTCGCTCTCGCCCTTGTTTATATATCCACCAACACATCATGTATAGTCGCCACTTTATCGGCTATATACTGTGCCGTTTCGTCGGCTTGGGTACGTATTTCGCGCATGGCGGTGCTTTCCCATTCGCTGGCTTTGCGCAGCGGACCAACAGCATAGCAGTTCTTTAACACTATACCGTTGCTCATCATTATTTCGCCGCGTATGCCTGTTTCTATACCTATCTTCAACTCATCCTGCTTCATCCAACCTTTGGCAATGGCATCCTTCATCATGCCATTGCTGCATTGCATATAGTCGCCGCTAGGGCCGGTGCAGTTTATAATTAGGTTGGTATTAAAGTTGCATTGTTCGCCTGTAGCTTTATCGGTATAGTAGAAGGTAACAGCATCGCCGTTTACTTCCACCTTATTGTATTTGCCGTTGTGCAGTTCAAGTTTGCCTTCGTTCTGCATCTGCTCAAGCACATTAGCCGATGCCTGTGGCATACGGTGGCGGTGTATCTCCCAATAGTTTTTGAAGTTGCGAAGAAAAAGCTTGCGCTCAGCCGTAGGCAGGTTACGCCATATACGCGCGGTACGTATGCGCAGGCCGTCTATAACGCTTTGCCAAGTTATACCCTTAGCCGCAGCATTGCGGAAAGCACGGCGTAGTTCGAAGAACACTTCTCGGGCACCTTTGCCATCGAAGCTAACATCGAAAGTATAGTTGCTGGTATCGTTATGCGGCAGGGGCAAATAGCCATTGCGCGAGAAACAATATACTTTGCCTTGGTGGCCTTGTTTGTATAGGCTCACCACGTGGTCTACCATGGTTAAGCCTGTACCTACTATCAATACATTGTCGGTTGGCTTTATGCCCTTCAGCGGGTCGGTAAACCAAGGTAGCGATACATAGTGTGTGCCCATGGCACTTATCTGTTCTGCGGTAAATATATCTTGCGGTGGCTCATTGCCGGTGGCAAACACCACATAGTCGGCAGTAAGCGCATCGCGCCCTTCAAACTTTATAGTGTACAATCCACTCGCCTCATCTCTACAAACAGAAGTAACGGTATCTATCACCGTTTTGGCCTTCACCAATTTGTTCTGCGCCTTATACTTTTGATATAGCTCCGTTAGGTAATCTCCGTACCAGCGGCGCGATACAAAACTCTCCCTGTTAATAGTTGTGCTGCGGTTATCTATTATCCATTGGTAGAAACTATCGGGCAAGTGCGCAAATGCGCTCATTTTGCCTGCGTGTACATTCAGCGGCTCGTAGCTTAGCTGGCTGCTGTACGCCGCCCCACGGAACAATGCGCCCTCGTGTTTTTCTATTAAATACACCTTGGCCTCGCGGTTAAGCTTGCGCAATAGGTTAATAGCCGTAAGTGTGCCGCTGGCACCGCCCCCTATTATAGCTATTTGTATATGCTTTTCGCCCTGCATGGTTTAAAAAGGTATGTATTTAATAAGCGTGCGCAAACTTAGCAGAATGATGAGTATTCCCACCATTATCATCAGTATTCGCGGCTTTATTTTTCCCACTATCAGCGCGCCGAAAGGTGCTGCAATAATGCCCCCTACCACCAAGCCCGCAATTACCTGCACGTTCTGCAAACCCATAAACAAAGTGAAAATGCCCGCACTGGCAAAGGCCACAAAAAACTCGGTAGTGTTTACCGTGCCTATGGTGTACTTAGGGTCGCGGCCACGGCTAAGCAGGGTAGATGTAACCACTGGTCCCCAGCCGCCACCGCCTATACTATCCAGAAAGCCACCAACCGCCGCTAAAAGCCCCACGCCTTTAATGGGCTGCTTATTGATAGTTCTACCGAATGATTTTTTGATGACGATGGCACCCATTATAAGCAGGTATGCCGCCACATACGGCTTCACCACATCGCCATCTATATTGCTAAGTATGTAAGCGCCTACCACTGCACCAAGTACCCCTGGTATTACCATATTCTTGAACAGCTTCTTGTTTACGTTGCGCAGGCTAAAGTGCGATACCGCCGAGGCACCAGTGGTAAAAACCTCTGCCACGTGTACACCTGCACTGGCCGCCGCAGGGCTTACACCCGTGCTTATCAGGAACGTGCTGGCGCTTATACCATAGGCCATGCCCAGTGCGCCATCTACCATTTGCGCGGCAAAGCCCACGCCTACGTACAGCAGAAACTGCAACGTAAAAAAGCTTTGGGCGTACTGTATGGGCGTACCCAAATTACCAATGGTAAAGAAGTAAATAACTATATAAATACTAACCAATACCGCCGCAAACACCCAAGTAGGTATGCGGTCGAAATTATCTTTTATACGCGGCAACAGTACTAATAACATATCTCCTCTTATTCTGCTTGTGTGGCAAAAATATACTTTCTCTACGTATTTAGTAGGCTTTTTAGTTAAAAGGTGTTTTCAGACGACATACTGCAGTTTACTGACGACGGTAGTGCATCATTGTTTACTGGGTACACATCACTCTTTATCACGTATTTTTTTGGCGCGGTACTATTACGCCTTGCTTATACTGTTGGTTCCCGCGGGCGTACATACTGTTGGCAATATATGTTCAAGATTGAAGGTTGCAAGTTGAAAGTTGACAGCCTTTTTAACCTTTAACTTGTAACCTTTAACTTGTAACCTTCAACTTTGAACTATACAACTGAAAACAACAAACGATAAACAGTAAACGGATGCTCCTATGGTCTGTGGTTCGTTGTCTGTGGTCTATATATACGTCACCATATCCTTTGGCAAGTGGCTGTAGTTGTTGAAGTAGCCAAGGCTTAGTCGTTTATCATCAAACACAAATGAGGTGACAGAGGTGTTAACTACACTAAGGTTCAATGATGGTATTTTGCTAAGCGGTGCGCCCAATACGCGTGCTGCGAGGAAGGCTATCACTCCACCCGAGGTAATGGCCACTACTTCTTTCTGCTTTTCAGCGCGCGCCTTGGCTATAATGGCATTTAAAGATTCAAGCGTACGCTCGGTAAATATTTTGAATGGCTCATTATAGCTGCTGGTGCCTTCTTCGTTCATCCATTTGCTCATAGCTATGTCGAACTCTTCCTCC
>JAFDYM010000438.1 GCA_018267435.1 Bacteroidota bacterium
ATAGATGTAGTGTTTAAGTAGGCAGTAAATTGCGCACAGAGCACACGGAGAACACAGTGATAAATACAAATTATAAGGTGCCGTACTGTTGTGTATCTTGTATTAATGTGTCTGCCACGCGCCTTCGTACTGTGGGGCCTTGCTTTATTCCGTTGAATAAATTCAACGGCAACGAACTAACGCATACCGTGTAGAGCCGCAAGATTCTGCAGCTCCTGTTCTACCACTAGCCATTTACCTCTCGCTTCTTCTAACCACTAGCTATTTACCACTAGCTAATGTATCTTCGCCGCATGAAAGTAGCTGTATTCCGCAAGGCCACCTTTAATGCCGCGCACCGCCTATACCGTAAAGACTGGGACGATACTAAGAACAAAGAAGTGTTTGGCCTGTGTGCTAATCCGCACTACCATGGGCACAACTACAGGGTTGATGTAAAAGTAGTAGGAGAGATAGACCCTGAAACGGGATACGTAATAGACCTTAACCTACTGAACCAATTGATAAAGGAAGAAGTACACGACCGTTTCGACCACCGCAACCTAAACCTAGACTGCCCCGAGTTTGCCGGCCTTAACCCTACTGGCGAAAACATAGTGGTGGTAATATACAACCTGCTTCGTCCTAAGCTAGATAGTAAGTACGACCTACAGATACGCCTATGGGAAACCGAGCGCAACTACTTCGAGTACCCAGCGTAGCTGGTGGTGAGTAGCAAATAGCTAGTGGTGGAGATGGGCGAGGTTCCACCGACTACGGTACACAAGAAAACAGATTAGTCATTTACTGCAAAGCAGTATGGATCCAGAACAATCTTTGTATTCAGCTCTGTATTCTTTGTGTCTCTGTACGCAATGTTTTTGTTTTAGTTCTTCGTGCCTTCGCGCCTTTGTGGCTATGTAATTGTATTTAATGCTTGTTAATACTTTAGTCCCTCTACCTACGTTTTTTAAAAAATAGGAATATTTAAGGCAACTTTACGGTAATGAATACTACTGCGCGCAAACTGTTTTTTTCGGTAACTATGTTGGTATTGGTAGTGGCGGC
This sequence comes from Bacteroidota bacterium, assembly GCA_018267435.1. Lineage (GTDB taxonomy): Bacteria > Bacteroidota > Bacteroidia > Chitinophagales > LD1 > Bog-950. The sequence continues at coordinate 1,048 of JAFDYM010000438.1, forward strand.
ACGCGCCAGCCAGGTACTTATACCTATGGACCAAAGCCAGAGCAACCACTTGAAGGCTTATGGTATAGCTTATTGGGTACTAAAGCAGAACGTTACTGTAGATTGGCTACTGAACTACCGCGGTGGCAGCTTTGCTATGCCGTATGCCAAGCAAATAGAAGATGAGTGCAAAATACGTGGTGTAAGCTACGAGGTATTGGCCGATGGGCAGTATGGTGCCATACTAGCCGATATAAGCAACCCCGAGCAGAACATGGATGTAATGAAGCTGGAGAAGGCGCCGAAAATGGCAGTGTACTCGCCTAAAACCAAGCAGCCTTGGGATGATGCCGTAACCATGGCCCTAACCTATGCCGAGGTACCTTACGAAGTATTATACGATGATGAAATACTAGATGGCAAATTATTGCAATACGATTGGCTGCACCTGCACCACGAGGACTTTACAGGGCAGTATGGCAAGTTCTACCAAAGCTATTCGGGTGCGCCGTGGTACCAAGCCGATGTGGCCGACCAAGAGGCGCGCGCTAAGCGCAGGGGCTTTGCCAAGGTAAGCCAAATGAAACTGGCAGTGGCTAAAAACATACGCGACTTTGTAGCAGGCGGCGGCTTTATGTTTGCCATGTGCAGCGCTACCGATAGCTATGATATAGCACTAGCTGCCGAGGGTACCGATGTATGCGACTATATGTACGACCACGATCCGCAGGACCCACAGGCGCAAAGCAAGCTTGACTACAGCAAGACTTTTGCCTTCGAAAAGTTTCACCTGCGTACCAACCCTATGGAGTATGAGTACAGCGATATAGATGCCAACTTTGGCAGAACAGTACAGAAGGACTTGGACTACTTCACCCTATTCGACTTTAGTGCAAAGTGGGACCCAGTGCCTACCATGCTATGCCAAAACCATACTAAGACCATTAAGGGCTTTATGGGCCAGACTACTGCCTTTAAAAAAGACTTTATAAAAAGTAGCGTATTGGTAATGGGGCAAAATAAATCGGCTAACGAAGCGCGCTATATACACGGCGAGTTTGGCAAGGGCCTATTTACCTGGTATGCCGGGCACGATCCAGAAGATTACCAACACTTGGTTGGAGACCCACCTACAAAGCTTGAGCTACACCCTAACTCGCCAGGGTACAGGTTAATACTGAACAATGTACTTTTTCCTGCTGCACGCAAAAAGAAGCAGAAAACATAAGCGTTTCGGCCATTACTAAAATGGCTTCCTACAATTCAGATAATCAACTACTTAATTGATTTTTTTCATGCACATAACTGACGCGGGTCATGCACCTAGTGTACGGGGCTGAGTATTTTTACACTATTAACAATGCGGCCAATACTACTTGTTAATGTGAGATTGGAGTAGTGAAAAGAAAAACATGTGCGTGTGGCGCAGAAGTGGGGTAGAAACAGGAGTTCCATACTGTTTCATACCCCACTTTCTTTTTCTATAAGCAATTATACCAAGTATGCTTTGCCCTTGCCTTCGGCATCGAACTTTACCTGTATATGCTCTTGCAGTGTAGTACTAAGCGATAGGCCTACAAAATCAGCTGTAACAGGAAACAGTTTATGCTGCCTATCTACCAATACTGCTGCTTGTACTTTTTTAGGGCTGTATTCCATTACAGGCTTTAAGGCATAGTATAGCGTTTTGCCAGTGTTAGCCACATCGTCAACTATTATTACCACCTTTCCGTCAAGTGTTTTTTTGCCTAGTTGCAAGGCTATTTCATTTTGCAGTGGCTCCTCTTTGTTCAAGGTAACCTCAAGCAAACTTACCTTCATGCCATCTATGCTTTCTATTTCCTTTTTCACCAGCTCGGCATAGCTATAGCCATTAGGTTTTATACCTATTAGCAATAGTTCTTTCTCGTCGTAGTTCTGTTCTACTATTTGGTAGGCTATGCGCGTGGTTTTTTGTTGTATTTCCTCGCTGTTCAGTATCTGTACTTTCTTCATTGCTTATTCAACTATTAGCTTGCCGGTTTTGGCGCGTTTGCCATCCAATATTAAGCTATAAAAGTAAACACCCGATGATAATTTATTGTTGCTGTAAGTATAAGCTGCCGTAGTGTTGCCTATAGCTATTTCATCGGCTAGGCTACCTATAGGGTTGTATATCTTTATGCTACCATTGGTAAAGTTGTAGCCATTGTTTATTACATTAAAGGTAGTTTGCCCTTTAAATGGATTTGGCATAACCGTAAGGCTTAGGTTACGGGCATCTGCTTCGTTTATACCTACGTTAGGATAGTTGCAGGTGCTGTTTTCTACATTGGCGTTAGTATCATAGTTAAGCGCAGCTGGGTCGGTACAGCCGTACACCTTCGCTTCGCAAGCGCCACCAGCCGTATTGGCATTAGGATTGTAGTTTATGCAGGCAGTATCCATTACGCCAAATACGCGTAATTGGCAGCCGCCAGTATCAATGTTCGCATTGGGGTTGTAGTTTATACATGCCGTATCCATAGCGCCATATACTATACCTGTATAGGCAAGTGCGCGAAATGCGTTTACCTTGCCATTGCCATATTCGTTATTAGCAGTAGGGCCTGTAAAGTTGTCCTTTACAGCAGTAGCTATTAATACATCTTTTACCTCTTGGTAGCTAGCATTAGGGTGCTGCTGTAAATATAGTGCTGCTATACCCGCCACTATTGGCGATGCCATACTGGTACCACCATTACGGATATGCTTTTGAGTTATAGATACCTTTACCCTGTTTTGTGCCGATACTGCTAGAGCTATAAAGTTAGGGTCGCCGGTACATATAATAGTGCTGCCCGTAGCCATTACATCTGGTTTCAGCCTACCATCGCGCGTAGGGCCAAAGCTTGATGTTTCGAAGCGCTTGCCTACGGTTTCGTTGTATGGTGCAGCAGTAAGGTCTTGGTACACACTATCGCGGTCAAGATAGCCAGCGCGGTTGCTGTAGTTGCCTACGGTTATTACTTTATCGCTGCATTGCCAGCTACTTACTATTGTTTTAAGCGAGTCGGGTTGACGGTACTCTGGGTAACCTATAGGGAAGCCACCCAAAGTAGTTACAATATTGGCGCTGCCTATAAGGGCCATGCTGCCCCATAGGTCGAACCTACCGCTTCCTTTAGTTTCAAGCCTCCACAGATTATTTATGTTGCTTATATTTTCTATCAAAAACTCCACATGGTATTTACCTTCTTCAATACCTACATACGAGCTTACTTTGCCTAAGGTAGTACCTCCATTATCAATGTTTTCCTCTATTACCAAACCATTGTAGTCGCTTACGCTATGGTAAGGTATAGCGCCAAGGTCAATCGCTACATCGCTATTGCAACCTATACTAAACTGTGCATTGTTAAAGTTGCTGGTATCAGCCCAAAAATCGATGTATGCAGTGGTAGCCCCGCTATTGAAAAAAGTATAGGCGGGCGATGCTGTAATATCGTAACTAAGGTGGTGTTTGGTATTGCCAGCATTGCCTGCGGCAGCAACTAGTACGCGGCCACTGCGCTCTTCAAGCATAGCCTCTATCAGCTGCGTAGCAGGGTCTTTACCGTCGTGCGAACCATAGTAGGTACCTATGCTGGTATTTATTACACAAGGCTTGCCCATGGCATCGGCCTTCTTAAATATGTAATCTATAGCATCGGCTACGTGTGTTTCAAAAAAATTATCGCTGTCTTGTATACGCACGGCTATTATATCGCTTTCAGGTGCTACGCCACGTACCATATCTTCGTATTGCGTACCGCGTACCGAGTAGCCATTACCTGCTGCTATACCTGCCACGCAGGTGCCGTGGCCAAAGTCGGTAGCATAGGGCATTTGCAAGCAGCTACCGTTATCTATATCTATCATGTTACATTCCGTACCATAATTATACGGTAGCGGTGTATTGCTGTGTGCTTCCTTCTGATCCCATATAAATTTTATACGGTTCGTACTATCAGCATTTCTAAAGTCGGCATGTTGGTAGTATATACCACCATCTATTATACCCACTACCACATCTTTGCCTTTAAATGCATTTGGCAATGGCATAAACCCTGCATGCACGCTATCAATATTATTGCGCACACGGGCTGTATCCATTAGCAAGTGGCCTTTGCCACCTGTACCACTTATTTGCAGTACCAGCTCGCTAGCTGCAAAGCTTTGCACATTTTCGGCAGGTATGGCTACCGATGCTATATCGCCATAGCCGTATTTATACTTGCCGCCCATATCGCTTGTTAGCTTCTTAAGTTCAACTAGGTTACCTTTTACTAACAGGGGTACTTGTTGCCCTTTTAGCTCGCCTTTTTGTAGCATGGTATACAGCCTAAGGTCAAGCTTGGTAGCTTTCTGTGCATGGCTGCTAGCAGCAAAAAAGATGCATACTATTAGGGGTAAAATTGTGCGCATGGTAATTAGATTAGGTCTATACAGTTCTCAAGCTTTTGGCATATCGCTAAGTTAACATAAAGGCAGCTAAATGCTAATGTGTATAGTAATGAGGAATATCAGTACCTTATGGTTGCCTTTTACCTAACAATAGTCGATGTAAAATACTTTAGTTTGTGAGGTAAAATGCGCCAAAAATGTATTTTCGCGTTTGCCCTAATTATTAACGAACACATTATGCTTACATATTTTCAGATATACCTATTCGTTGCTTTTGTAGCTATAGCCGCATGGCTAGCTTATCAAGGCTATCGCCGCGTGTACAATAACGTAATGCTAGGCCGCAAAGAAGACCTAACAGATAACCCAGGCCAGCGCATGCGCAACATGATACTGGTAGCCCTAGGCCAAAAGAAAATGTTCAAATATCTTACCCCAGCGGTATTGCACTTGTTTATTTATGTAGGCTTCGTTATTACACAAATAGAGCTGGTTGAGATATTTCTTGATGGCTTTTTGGGCAAGCATAGGCTTATATACCATGCGGTAGAAAATATACCTGCTTTGCGCGGCCTATATGTATTTACAATCTCTTTTATCGAGCTGTTATCGGTAACCGTGTTTATAGTTACGGTATGTTTTTTGGTTCGCCGTTGGGTATTGAAAGTACGCAGGTTGAACAAGCCTGAGCTAGACGGTTTTCCTAAGCTAGATGCAACGCTAATACTAGCTGCCGAAATATACTTGTTGACTTGTATATTCAGCATGAACACGGCCGATATGGCTATGCACCATGGCGAATACGGCTTTTTGGTAAGCGGTTGGTTAATGTCGTTCTTCGATGGCTGGAGCTACACCGCTATACACTTGGTAGAGCGCCTAGGCTGGTGGGGCCACTTGGTAGGTGTATTATGCTTTTTGGTTTACTTGCCATATAGCAAGCACTTGCACATTATGTTGGCCTTCCCTAACGTGTACTATGCTAGGCTTGACCCTAAAGGCTACATAGCTAACATGCCACAAATAACCACCGAAATAAAGTTGATGATGGACCCTAGCGCTACGCCAGATCCTAATGCATCTACCGAGCCTGTTAAGTTTGGTGCTAAAGACGTGTTCGACCTAAGCTGGAAGAACCTATTGGATGCCTACACTTGTACCGAGTGTGGCCGCTGTACCGATAACTGCCCTGCTAACCTTACTGGCAAAAAGCTTAGTCCGCGTAAAATAATGATGGACACCCGCGACCGTTTGGAAGAAGTAGGCGAGAAGATAGCAGCCAACGGCGGTGTATGGGTAGATGATGGCAAGAGCCTGATAGAGAACGGCTACATAAGCGTAGAAGAACTACATGCTTGTACTACCTGCAATGCTTGTGTGGAGGAGTGCCCTGTAATGATAACGCCGTTGGATATTATTGTTCAGCTACGTCGTAACTTGATCATGGAAG
>JAFDYM010000439.1 GCA_018267435.1 Bacteroidota bacterium
AAGGCTATTAAGACCAGCCTATACGAGTGCTTAGTGAACGACATTAAGATACGCGACGTAATTTTGGAAACAGAAACGCCGAACCTTCACCTGTTGCCATCTCACTTGGATCTAGTAGGTGCCGAGATAGAACTAATCAACCACCCGAACAGGGAGAAGATTTTCAAACAGATGTTTGAAGAGATACGTAAAGAATACGACTTCATCATCATCGACTGTTCACCATCGCTAGGGTTGATAACCGTAAACGCATTGACTGCGTCAGATTCGGTACTGGTACCTGTACAGTGCGAGTACTTTGCCTTGGAAGGTTTGGGCAAGCTATTGAACACCATAAAAATTGTACAGAGCCGCCTAAACCCCGACCTAGAGATAGAAGGTATAGTATTGACCATGTACGACCCTCGCCTGCGCCTTAGCAACCAAGTGGTAGATGAAATACGCCGCCACTTTGAAGATATAGTGTACGAAACCATTATACACCGCAACACCCGCTTGGGCGAGGCGCCAAGCTTCGGCAAGCCTGCTATAATGTACGATGCCGAAAGCAAGGGCAGCGTAAACTACATGAACCTGGTGCGCGAAATGCTGCAACGTAACGATGCTACCCGCATACCTGATGAGGAGAAGCAATTCAACCTGATAGAGGACGACGATACTACAGGGCAGAATTAATAAATGAGAATGTAGCCATGCGGTTCTCCCCTTGGGGGAGTAAGTGGGGAAGCATGGCGAAACACAAAGAGAGATTTATATATAGCGACACCTTAAAGAGAGATAGAGATGACTGACAACAAGAAGAAGAGTGTATTAGGCCGCGGATTGGGCGCATTGCTTGAGGCGAACGACACCACCCAGCGCGATAAGAACTTTGGCAACAACATAGGCACCAACACGCAAACAGCCGTGGTGGTAAGCATACCTTTGGAGCAGATAGAGGTAAACCCTTTTCAGCCGCGTACCACCTTCGAGGCCGATAGCTTGAACGAACTGGCCGACTCGATAAAGATACACGGCGTAATACAGCCTATCACCGTTCGTAAGATAGAGAACAACAAATACCAGCTAATAGCAGGCGAGCGTAGGCTACGTGCCAGCAAGCTAGCCGGCAAGGCCGAAATACCTGCCTACGTGCGTGTAGCTAGCGATCAGGAGTCGATAGAGATAGCGCTGATAGAAAACATACAGCGCGAGGACCTAAACCCGCTGGAGATATCAATTAACTACAAAAGGCTGCAGGACGAGTGCGACCTTACGCAGGAGCAACTAGCCGTGCGCCTAGGCAAAAACCGTAGCACGGTTACCAACTTTCTACGCCTACTTAAATTGCCACCCGATGTACAGGCCGGCCTGCGCGATGGCAAAATAACCATGGGCCACGCCAAGGCTATAATGGCCGTAGATGATATACCTACCATGCTATCGGTGTTCAAAGAGGTAACCAGCAAGGGCATGAGCGTGCGCCAACTAGAAGAGCTAGTGCGCAACCTGGAAATAAAGCCGAAGAAGGCCACTACCACCACTGCCGGCAACACAGGCAATAAAGCCCACGATGTGCCGTTTACCATCAAAAAAATGCAAGACAGGATGATGAGCGCACTTAGCACCAAGGTGCAGATACAGCGCGGTACCGATGGCAAGGGCGAGATAGTTATCAAATTTTATAACGACGACGACCTTGACCGCATAGTTGACTCGATTGCAGAGGTATAATAAACCATAGTGCTGAACCAAGCCCTTACATATCGCTTATATATCATTATAGCTTGCATGCTGTTGGCAGTGCTGCCGGCTAGCTTATGCGCGCAAATACAGGCCGACCCTATAGGCAGTATGATAGATACCACGGCTATTAAGAACAACGTAATAACCTTCGATAGTACTCGCTTGGCTACCGATACCAGCTTGCGCAACGCCAACCCCAAAATAGTAGTAACCGATAGCGATGGCGACACCCTATTGGTACGCAGCGATACCACCCGCGTAACCGATACCGTGGTACGTAGCGCCAAAATAAAAGAGCGCAAGCATAGCCCTACCTTGGCTGCATTGCTATCTGCCGCGCTACCTGGGCTAGGACAAGGCTATAATAAAAAGTACTGGAAAATACCTATAGTATACGCAGGTGTAGGCGGCTTGGGCTTTGCCGTGGGCTACACCGCCGTGCAGTGGAAGGGCTTTCGCAATGCATATAGGCTGCAGGTAGATGAAGACCCCACTACATATGGCAGCTATAAGGGGCAAGACAATGCCAATACCCTCAAAGAATACCGCGACTTCCACAAGCGCAACCTTGATATATTTAGTATATGCCTGGGCGTGTGGTATCTGCTTAATGTAGTAGATGCCGCCGTAGATGCCCACCTGTTCCATTGGAACATGAAAGACGACATAAACCTAAGCTGGACCCCCACCATGCTACAAGGCGGCCCGTATGGCAACACCACTACTGCGGGCCTCAGCATCCGCGTAGGGTTTTAGTTTTAGCTAGTAGCTCTATGGTCGGCGAGGACGCCGACCATTATAACGCCACTCATAGTCGGAGTCCTCGCCGACTATATAAATATATTCCATTGGCATAAGTTACAACAAGCCGCAGCCATTCTGCTTGCCACTTTTCATATAGCACAAATAAATATCCTCGCATGGGGGGCGGCACCCCCCATGCGGGTAACCCGATTTGCATTTGCCCTGTTCGCTGTTGTATCTTTGCATTGTAAAGGTCGATTTTAGGATTAGCGTTCTTCTATCGGCTGGCTTCTGTTCCTGTTTATTGCAAGAGCAGCCACGGGGGTTAACCGCAAGGTTAATGGCGAGCTTGCCTCGCTACCACACAGTTCCGTTCATTGTTTTATTACAGCTTAATCTTTCTGCCCTGTGCAGT
>JAFDYM010000043.1 GCA_018267435.1 Bacteroidota bacterium
CGATTTAATGGCTAGAATGAAGGATATTGATAATACCGTTAAAGCTAAGCGCAACTCAATAACCGACCTTAACCCAAAAACTTTCTACGGCAAGTTTTTGAAGGCTATGAAAGAGATAGAAGTGCCAGATTTTCCTCGCGATGCACAAGGTAAGATAATCGACTCGGCTTGGCAGTGGAGGTTTTACAAAGCACACTATTGGGATAACTTCGACCTAAAGGACGAACGCTTTATACGCAGCCCTATATACCACAACAAGCTAAAGACCTTTATGACCCAAACTACCGTGCAGCAAAGCGACTCGGTAATAACCAGCGGCGAACAGGTACTGAACCTAACCGACCTTAAAAACGACCTTTACCGCTATACGGTAACTTATATATTCAACGAAGCTGCCAACTCGAAAATAATGGGCATGGATGGCGCGTATGTATACTTTGGCGAAAAGTATTTCTGCAACCCAGATATGACGCCTTGGATAGATACCGCCAAACGCTTTAAAATATGCGACCGTGTTAACCGAATTAAGCCGTTACTAGTAGGCAAGCCTGCACCAAGGCTTAAGCTTTGGCTAGACTCGACAGAAACCACCTCAAAATCGGTATACGATGTAAAAGCAAAGTGGACTATAGTGGCTTTCTGGGATCCAGACTGCGGCCACTGTAAGAAAGAAATACCTGTGCTAGTAGAAGCATACCACAACCTTAAAAAGCGTGGTATAGACGTAGAGGTGTTTTCGCCGGCCATAATGGATATGGATAACTACAAAGACTGGTTGGAGTTTATTAAGACCAACAAGCTTGACTGGATAAACGTTGCCGATCCACACCGCCACAACAACTTCCGTTGGGAATGGGATATACAAAGCACACCACAGTTGTATATACTTGATAGCAAAAAAGTAATTGTGGCCCGTCGTATAGGTGCTGAGCAGGTTGAAGACTATGTTCGCCACTTGGAAGACCCTAACTACCGCCCTAAATCGATTATGAGCGTGGGCGATGAGGAACAACATCAAGGAACTGAATAAGTTACAACATTTATTATAATGTAAAAGCCGCCTAACAGCGGCTTTTACGCTTTTCAATGTGTTGTATATTTTTTTAAACTTCTGCCCTTAATAGCACATGGGCGGGTTTACAAGTTAGTATATGCAACCTATGCAGAGGGTGTAAATTTGGTTAACTAAACCACGCCCAAAATGCTCAACATTTCTACTAACGAAACCTACAATTTTTTTATTGTAGAAGACAACCCTGCTGAAGTACGCTTAATACAAGAAGCCATAAAAGAGGCTGGCTTACAAGATATAGTTGAACTGGAATATGCTTATGATGGAGAAGAGGCTTGCGAATATATAGATACCGCAAAGCATATAAACAAGCCTATTAACCTTGTGTTATTAGATTTGAATATGCCAAAGATAAGTGGTAAAGAGGTGTTGGAAAAAATAAAGAGCGACCCCGAGATGGAACACGTTCCTGTAATAGTAGTTACAAACAGCGACTACAAAAAGGATATGATAGAATGCTACCGCTTAGGTGCGGATGGCTATATGCAAAAGCCTGCCGATTTTAAGAAGTTGGTTGACTTTTTCTTCTCGGTTAAAAAATCGATTGAAGTGCGCAACAAGCTATCGATATATTACATAGAAAAAGAGTACTACGACGACTATAAAGTAGCGGTATAAAAAGAATATTGTTTAGTAACAGGAAGGTGAAAAGGCTGGGAGGGAATCCTAGCCTTTTTCATTTAGCAAATGCGCCACCAATTCGGTTACGCCCTCGGTGGCTTTTTTACTTATCACCCTTAGATTGGGAACGCGCGGTGCCTGTACGTTGTTTGGGTCTATAAGCCATTTAGGTGTATCGTAGCCCGTATAGTTAATAAGGCCTGCCGCTGGGTACACCAGCAGCGAGGTTCCTATTACAATAAATATATCGGTCTGCTGCACCACCTTGGCGGCAGTTTCTATTAATGGTACCGCTTCGCCAAACCATACTATGTGAGGGCGCAGTTGCGAGCCTTTAGCACATTTATCGCCTATATTTATATCCTTCTGCCAATCGTATACTAGGTGCTCATCGGCAGTGCTGCGCGCCTTTAGTAGTTCGCCGTGCAGGTGTATTATGTCGGTACTGCCAGCACGCTCGTGTAGGTCGTCTACATTCTGCGTTACTATTGTTACGTCGTATTTATCTTCTAAGGCTGCTAGTGCATAATGTGCTGCATTGGGCTGGCACTGTAGCAACTGCCTACGGCGCTGGTTATAGAAGTCGAGCACCAGTTCCTTATCACGGTACCAACCCTCTGGCGAAGCCACATCTTCAATGCGGTGGTTTTCCCACAGGCCATCGCTATCTCTAAAGGTTTTAATACCGCTTTCGGCGCTAATGCCAGCACCAGTTAGTATGGCTATTTTAGGTTTACCCATTACAGCACTCTCTTTATTATTTTTAGTTGGTGGCTATACTTGGCCGTATCGGCATTGTATATACCAAAGTGGTCTAGCTTATCTATACGTACCTTACCGCTTGCGTGGATGATGCGGCTATCTTTAAGCACTATCCCTACATGTATAATGCGCCCATCTTCGTTATTGAAAAAAGCTAAATCGCCAGGCTGAGCTTCCTCAACAAAGTTTACCACTGTACCCTCTTCAGCCTGTTGGTAGGCATCGCGCCTAAGCGGTACACCGCAAAACTTGAACACAACCTGTACCAAGCCCGAGCAATCGATACCAAAAGGTGAGCGGCCACCCCACAAATATGGGGCATTCAAATAGCGCATGGCTACCCTTTCAAACAATGCGGCACTGCGTGCATCGCTTTGTAGGGCCTGCCCATTGTATATAAACTTCTCTTTGCCTATCTTAAAATTCATACCATCGAAACTAGGCAAACTGCTACCTGTTACCAGCGGTATTGAGTGCGCTGTGCTAGAAGCACTAAAGCACAAGTCAAGCGCAAGCCCACAATCGCCGTTTGCTACATTCTGCATATCCTTTTCGGCCACAGCAGTATGCTGTGCCGCATCTATCCATCCTTCATAGCCGTCGTAAGTACAACTTATCCTTAACCACGTTCCTTGCTGCTCAAGCACATCATAGGTTTCGCCAAACAGTAGTTGACTTACTTGTTCGCTACGGTGGTTGTTTTCCTTACGTATGGGTATAATACTTAGTAATGCTATGCCATTGTTCATAAGTGTAAATGTACTTAGCACTTGGCTTATTGATGGGCCAAGTATCTACCAAGCCAATGTTAGCTATATAGTAAAAAGGGCTATACTAAAATTGATCTGCAACTGGTTGATTACCTGTTGTATTTGTGCCATTTATTTACTTAATTGCGCTTAACAAACAGTGGCAATTGTTAAATAGTAGGTGTGAACAATATCACCCTACTGCTAAGCAACGGTTTTATTATGTTTGTTAATAGTGCTAAAAATTAGGATTGGGCTGCCGTGCAACTTTATGTTAGTTTATTAGCTCTTATGTACTGTATGGAGGTGGAGGTGGAATTTAATTAAGCACATACCTGAGAATGAGATTGGAGACATTACCTAAACAACTTAAGTTTATTGCCATATTTTGCTTAAGCCTATTTTCAGTACTTGAAAGTGTGGCTCAATGCGATTTTAACTTCATAGGTGGTAACACAGGTTGCGCACCGTTACTAATAAAAGCCAGGCACGTACCCGAACCCAACGTAGTATCACGCGATTGGGATATACTTGACCCAAACGGCAATGTGGTATTGAACCTTCCTGTCAATAACAATCCATCTAACGATTCGCTAGTATCTATATTCCCTAGCTGTGGCAATTTTAGTGTTCGCTTAATAGTAACCTATACCAATGCCCCTTCTTGTACAATAGTAAAAC
>JAFDYM010000440.1 GCA_018267435.1 Bacteroidota bacterium
AACAGCGTTACCGTCAACGTTATGTTGATCTTATTGTTAATCCGCAGGTGAAGGACACATTCTTAAAGCGCACCAAGATGATTAAAACCATCCGCGACTTTTTGAACGAGCACGGTGCTTTGGAAGTAGATACACCTGTGTTGCAAAACATACCGGGCGGTGCAGCTGCGCGTCCGTTTGTTACGCACCACAATGCGTTAGATGTGCCTTTCTTTTTGCGTATAGCAAACGAACTATACTTGAAGCGCTTGATAGTAGGCGGCTTTGATTTCGTGTATGAGTTCAGCCGCAACTTTCGTAACGAGGGTATGGATAGAACGCACAACCCAGAGTTTACTGTATTGGAATTCTACGTAGCCTATAAGGACTACTTCTGGATGATGGACTTTACCGAGAAGATGATGGAGCAGGTAGCCATAGCACTACACGGTACTACCGAAGTGCAGGTGGGCGATAAAACTATCAGCTTTAAAGCACCTTTCAAGCGCATAGCTATATACGATGCCATTAAGGAATTTACCGGTGTAGATGTAAGCGCTATGACCGAAGATGAACTGCGCGATACTTGCAAAAAGCTACATATAGAGGTGGACAACACCATGGGCAAAGGCAAGCTAGTAGACGAGCTGTTCAGCGAGAAGTGCGAAGGCAACTTTATACAGCCTACGTTCATTATAGATTACCCTGTTGAGCTAAGCCCATTGACTAAAAAGCACCGTAGCAAAGAAGGCTTAGTAGAGCGCTTTGAGTTGATGATAAATGGGAAGGAAATAGCTAATGCATATACCGAGTTGAACGATCCGTTGGATCAACGCGCACGCTTTGAAGAGCAGGCACGCTTAATGGAGCGCGGCGATGATGAGGCGATGTACATAGACCACGATTTCCTTCGTGCCTTGGAGTACGGTATGCCGCCTACATCGGGCATCGGTTTTGGTATAGATAGGCTAGCCATGCTTATGACCAACCAAGCCAGCATACAGGAAGTATTGTTCTTCCCACAAATGAAGCCAGAAAAATTAGACTAAATTTTTCTGGGTGAATTCGTGAACACCTTTATCGAATAAATAGATTTGTGAACAAATGAAGCCAGAGAAACTAGATCAGTAAATAATCTTAATAAGAAAGCAAGCCTATACCAAATGGGCTTGCTTTTTCGTTTATTAAAATAGAATACGAAATTTGCCCTACCAAACCCGAATGCCCAATGAATAAATTGTTTTCAACCTTTGTTATTGCCTTGCTTGCACTTAGTGTATCGGCACAAACCGATACTACTAAAACACAAGCGCTTGATTCTATACACCGCGCTGCATTTTTAGAGTGGAAGAAAAATAACGAAACAAAGCAACAGACCAATGAGACCATAGCCAACGAAAAGTTGAATGCTGCATTGGCAGATGTAAACGGCACGAAGGTATTGGTGTTCGATGCATACCCTAAGGCGCAGTTTAGCGATGATATAACCAAGTTGAAGAACCTAGAAGAGTTTACTTGCCTAAAGTGTAGGCAGTTGAATTTGGATGTGTTGTTCGACCAATTGGCGAAGCTGCCTAAGTTGAAGAAGCTTGACCTAACGGGTGGCGCATTTCAGCAAGTAAGCAACAACATTAAACAGTTGACGGCCCTTGAAGAATTAAAGCTGAAGGACAACAACATATCGACCTTGCCAGACTCGCTAGTAAAACTACAGAAGCTGCGCGTGTTGAACCTAGAGCATACAGCGTACTTGTACGATGAGAAGGTGTTTGACAAGTTGGCAAAGATGAACGTTGAAGAGCTTAATTTTTCAGCTAGCGGCCTGTTTGAAATAAACGCCGCCATAGGCAATGTAAAGAGCTTGAAAAAGCTTGACTACTCGGTAAATGACATCAAGACCTTGCCTGCATCTTTCGCGCAGCTTAGCAACTTGCAGTCATTAAATTTAGGTAAGAATTTGAACCTTGATTTGGCAGCTATTACGCTACTATTATCATCTAGCAAAAACTTACAGGAACTGTATTTAGCTGAATGTAACATTACAGCCCTGCCGCTTGACCTTGGCAAGCTCACAGCCTTGAAAAAGCTAGACTTAAAAGGCAACCGCTTAACTGCCTTGCCACTTACATTTAGCAACTTGGTGAACTTGGAGCACCTTGACCTGAGCTACTTTGAAATGGGCATACGCATGAACAAGATAACTGACCTTGGCCCTAGCTTTGTAAACTTGAAGAAGCTGAAAGTGCTAAACCTTGCGGGCAATCAATTGACAACTTTGCCTGAAGGCTTTGCAGGTTTAACTGAGTTGACTGAGTTAAACCTGAGCCTGAATAAGCTATCTGGCTTTCCTGTTCCTGTTGCCAATTTAACTAAGCTAAAGTTGCTTGATTTAGGCTTGAACGATGCTACTTCATTGCCTGAGAATATTGGCAACTTGGTTAACCTTGAAGTGCTAGTGCTAGATGGCAATTTCTTTAATAAGCCAGATAAGAAAATCAAAAACATACCTTCTTCAATCTGCAAGTTGGCCAACCTAAAAGTGCTATCGTTAAAGGATAATGTGATTGAAGTATTGCCGGATTGTATTAATGGCTTGACCAAGTTGGAAAAGCTTGACCTGCGCGATAATTTGTTGACTGCATTGCCTGCCACCTTCTCGCAATTGAAGAATTTGGCATGGCTAGATTTGAAGGCAAACGAGATAGCGCAGTTGCCAGTTGACTTCTACAATTTGACGGGCTTGAGGGAGTTCAACTTCTCGCTGAACACAACTATGAACTTCAACATAGAGAAGGAGAAGTTTGCTAAAATGCAAGGCTTGAAACTGCTTGACCTTAGCTACAACAACCTTACTCGCGATCAAGTAAACCCATTACGTACATTGATGCCAAACACGAAGATTTTGAACTTCGATTACAGCAAGAATTAGGATTCAGTTTACAAGATATTATACAGAAAAGCACTCAAGGTATTGGGTACTTTTTTTTATAACTCTGCTACAAAGGCGCCTTGCTCATTTACATCGTAGCAAGCAATGTTTAACTGGCTACACTCTTCTTTCCACTTAGCTACTTGCTTCGGCTTGTTGCTAGTGTCGATAATGATTTGCTTGTACTGTATCAGCTTGTTCAAGCTAGCAATATCCAGCTGCGCATTGTGGCTTAGCACTATATAGTCAACCACTAACTTGTTAGGTAGTGCATCAGACAATAATTTTAGGTTCTTATCTATTATCATTATCTGCTTGCCGTTTGCATTTAGCAGTTTGCCAAAGGGAATGACTATTGTATTTGCTTCTGCAATGTGGCTATCATTTATGCCCAAGTAAGCCCAGTGGTTATCTATGTTGAAGTTCATGGTGCGCTTGCTGTTTATTACAGCGCTATCCATGGCATGGTGTACAGTTTGCCCATCTATGTATGCCAATGCACCTTGCTTGCGCACATTGTACACTACTAGCTTTTGTTGACGGCTTTGTACTAGACCTTCATAGCTGTTATAAATAGCTAGTACACCTATTAGTATCACAATTGCTATAGGCGCACGAACCAGCCGCCCGCGCTCAGTTTTATCTTTAAAGTACTCGGCTACCAACCATAGCAGCACAAGCATTGCTACTGCTTCCCACCACTGTATATGTAGGTAACGCTGTAGCGACCATGTTTCGCCTTCTACCATAAAAGTAAATACGTTGAGTATATGTAGCAAACCATCGAAGCAATAAGCTAATACATCGCTTACATAAGGTAGCCACGAGAATGCAAACAGCGCCGTGCCGAAGAACATAATGAAGTTGCTTACCGTAACCGTTACAATATTGGCGGGTAGAAACAGCCAAGGAAATTGGTGAAAGTAGTACAGTGCCAAAGGTGCCGTAGCCAACTGCGCGGCTATGCTTACTGCTATCAAGCTCCATAGGGAGCTACGTAGCCAGTCTTTCACTAGCCATGCTTTGTCGTGCTTAATAATGAGGTAAGGCTTACGGTACCACTCCGCATCTTTATGCTTGGGCTTACCGGCTTTGCCAAAGCTAAACCAGCCGTTTATCATGGGGTAGAGATACACGATGCCCACCACTGCCAAATAGCTAAGCTGAAAGCCTACATCGGTAACAATAAGCGGGTTAAAAAGGATGATAAGCAGCGCGCTACCTGCCAATACGTTGTACATGTTTTGATGGCGCAGCAGCACGGTGCCTATCTGTATTACGCTGAACATAGTAGCCGAGCGCAACACCGATGGGCTAAGCCCTGTAAGGCAAGCATAGAACCAAATGAACAAAATGATGAAAACACTTTTGGCTGCTACCAATTTGCGGTTGCGTTCATCTACCCAACTAAGTAGAAAATTGAGCATAAGGAACATGATGCCTACATGCAAGCCGCTTACACTAAGTATATGTATAGCACCTGCGCTGCTATAGGCGCGCATTACCTCATCGCTTAGGTAGTCGCGGTAGCCTAGCATAAGTGCCGTAGCCACGCCGAAATCGTTCTCATCCTTCACATATCGGCGCAGCACTTGCAGAAACATATCGCGCACTTGGTAAATGCTTGCGAATAGGAAATTTCTATCAGTTCCTACCTTCTCCCAAGTATCGCTGTTAAGGTAAGCAGTATGGTAAATGTTGTGGTTAGCTTGGTACTGCTTGTAGTTGAACTGCTCGGGGTTCATCGGTAGGTCGTAGGGCTTTACATCGCCCTTAAAAGCTACTACATCGCCGTACTGCAATATTGCAAGTTCATCTTTGCTAAAGCGCAACAGTACCTTGCCTATTGTCTTCTGCGCTTTAGCACCTGCCCTTACTTCTTGTACCTCGGCAATGGCATTAAGGGTGGTCGGCTTATCAATAGGCGGCTCGGTAATGCGGGCTACATACGTGCTAGCATTTTCTACCTTGCTAAAATGTATGCTATGGTTAATATCGGTATAGATGTATGCGTAAACAAAGCCAAATGTTGCAAGCATAGCAGTAATGGCAATACCGTTTGTATTGCTCCATTTGTATTGCTTGGCTACATCCATATATCCATAGGCAATGCTGAATACTACACAGGCTAACAATACTATGCTTAATACGATTGTAAATGCTTGAACAGGCAGCGCCCAATATGCGGCTAGCACTTGCATGGCAATACCCACTATAAGGGGTAGTACCACGCGTACTAGGGTAACTTGTTGCCAAGGATTTCGCATACAGGATAGAAAAATAAATTTATTTTCGAGCTATACAAAAAACTGACATTCAGTGCTTCATCAAATACACCTGCCTAGTTTATTGTTTGTAGATATAGAAACGGTGCCGCAATATGGCGCGTTCCATGAGCTTAGCCCGGCTATGCAGGAACTATGGACTGCTAAGCACAGCAACCTACACATAGCCGATGAAACGGCGGAAGATGGCTACCTAAAGCGCGCAGGTGTATATGCCGAGTTTGCCAAGGTGGTGTGTATCTCTATCGGCTTTTTCCATTACGATAAGGCGGCAGATAAGCGCAGCTTCCGTATCAAATCATTTTATGGTGATGATGAGCGACAGATTCTATTTGACTTTGTTGACCTGATGAACAAGCGCTTTAACGATAGCGACGCGTACTCATTCTGCGGACATAACATCAGAGAGTTTGATGTGCCGTTTTTATGTAGAAGATTATTGATACACGCAATACCTTTTCCCGAACTGCTAGATATAAGCGGTAAGCGCCCTTGGGAAACACCGCACATAGATACCATGCAGCTGTGGAAATTCGGCGATTATAAAAGCTTTACATCTTTGAAGCTCTTGGCAGAAGTGCTAGGTATACCTACACCGAAAGATGTGATAGATGGTAAAGATGTATGCCGCGTATATTGGCAAGAAAAAGGACTACCAACTATAGTAGAGTATTGCCAAAAGGATGTGATAACTGTAGCGCGTTTGCTGCTGCGCTTTAAGGGCGATACTGCCCTGCTGAACGATAGCGATGTAATAGTAGCCATTTGATGCTTGCCCCCATCCGCACCCTGCTTACCGATGTATTTAATCTGTTCTACCCCAAGGTGTGTTTAACCTGCGATAATACCCTGCATCAGCACGAGGAAGTAATATGCCTACAATGCGAGCGCGGCTTGCCTTTAACAGGGCACTATACCGATGCTGATAACGAACTGGCTAAGCGCCTATGGGGCCGCGTAGAACTGCAAGGCGCTATGGGCTTATACGACTTCCACAAGGGGGCGCAAGTACAGCAGTTGCTGCATAGTTTAAAGTACCGCAAGCGGCAAGACGCTGGCATCTATGTGGGTCAGCAATTGGGCGTACAGCTACAGCAAGCAAACTGCATAATAAAGAATATTGACGTGATAGTACCTGTGCCGCTGCACCACAAAAAAGAGAAGCAGCGCGGCTACAACCAGTGTATGCCCATAGCTGAAGCCATTAGCCTAGCAACTGACTGGCCCGTAGCTAAAGATGCTTTGATGCGTACGGTAAAGAACACCTCGCAAACAGGCATGAACCGCTTTGAACGCTTTGAGAATGTGAAGGACATATTTGCCGTTAAAGATGCCGCACAGCTACAAGGCAAGCATGTATTATTGGTAGATGATGTAGTAACCACTGGAGCCACATCTGAAAGCTGTATACGCACCATACTTAGCGTGCCCGATACTAAGGTTAGCTTTGTGGCGGTGGGTTATGCGAAGGGATAGGGGAAGTTACGGATTAAAATTACTTAAAATGCTGTTTAGCTTTATATATATAAGATAGTTCGTTTCCAGGGGCTTTTAATTCTAAGTTTAGCAACTCTGCTTTTGCTAGCTTGGCTGAAAATAAACCATTGGCAATTTTTGAAAAATTGAGCTTTGCTGTATTCTCAATTATCTCCGCGGTACCGACAACAAAACTTTGAAGAATACCTTGACTATATTTAATTTTATGTGTTTCTAGGCTTTTAGTATATAAGTGTAGCAGATACTCTAGTTCATCTTCAATTTCGACTACGCTCGAATTCGACTTTGCAACTTTATTCATCCAAACTCTTAGGCCAGCAAGCCTACCTATATTATCAGGATCTGATTTGAAATCAATAATATTTTCCCAAGGTGTTTGAGAATCAGGAATCGGTATTCTTTCAATAACCAAATTAAGAACATCACTTCTATTTGCTGTCGCGGAAAGAGGTAGTTGTAATTTCTTGATTATTGGGATTGAAATAAAGTCCCTTTCGACGTCCTCATTGTTTAACTTTAGACATGAGATTCTTGCAGCGGCTTCCATGGCCAAATTTGTATCATCTCCATCTACTATTTTCTCAAGAGTTTTTAACTCATTGAAAATACCTACTAGGTCCGCTTTCTTATTTATTATAGTTGCATTATTAGTTTTGAGCGCATCAAACAGATAACCTTGTTCAATAAGATATTCAATTTCATTAATCAAATTAAATATTCCATGATTTTTATCGGGATGTTTGCTAAATATCGTAATGAAAGTAGATATTGATGGCACCCCAATTTTATCAAACAATAAAATTAATTGTTTCAGTTCTGGTATAAGATTGTCATCGGGCATTTTGAAAGGAGTGATACCAGCAGTTTTAATCATAGCGATCCTTTATTATTCCTTTATTATAATTCCCCTTACCCCACCATATTATCTATCAACCTTACGCCACCTATTTTGGCAGCTACTAAGGCTACTACCTTTTGCTTGGGGGCTATGGTGGCAAGGGGCTGTAGGTTAGCGGCATCGCGCAGTTCGTAATATTCTACTTCAAACTCAGGGTGCTTGGCAAGGGCTGCCTTGGCGGTATTCATTATAGCGGTGGCATCAGCCGCTTTCCTCTTCAATTTTGAATCTTCAATTTTTAATATTGAACTGCGCAGTACTTTACTTAGTTGTACCGCCACCTTGCGGCTGTGTGCATCTAGGCGAACGTTGCGGCTGCTCATGGCTAGGCCGTCCTTCTCGCGCAGGGTGGGGTAGGCTATAAGCTTGGTGGGTAGCTTGCGCTTTTCTATCAGCTTGCTTACTATTAGCTGTTGCTGGTAGTCCTTTTGGCCCATGTATAGGGTGTCGGGCTTTACTATGCGCAGCAGCTTTTCTACTATCTGCGCCATGCCATCAAAGTGGCCGGGGCGGTGCTCACCTTCCAGCGTTTGAGCCAAGAATCCAAAATCCACAGGCTTTTTGTTCTCGAAGCCATCGGGGTACATTTCGGCCACGGTAGGCAGAAAAAGGATATCGCAGCCCGCTTCTATCAGCTTCATTATATCGCCCTCAATGGTAATGGGGTATTTTTCAAAGTCGGCCTTATCGTTAAACTGGGTAGGATTGACAAAAATGCTGCAAACTGTTACCCAACCTGCCTTTTGGCGGGCTTTTACCAGCGAAATGTGCCCGCTGTGCAGGGCGCCCATAGTAGGTGCAAACGACACTTTCTTGCCCTCTTTTCGTAGTGCAACTAATTGTTTTTCAATATCTTTTATGCGTTTGCATATTATCATGGCAATACAGGCTTAACATTATTATGGGGCTATGCTTTGGGTTTATTCGGATTTTTGTTATTATCTTTGCACTCCAATTCTGATTGCAACCCTATTTGCTTGAATGACACACCCACTTTACATCAAATCAAATCAATAATATGGAAAAAAAGAGAATTCTAATTGTTACGCAGGAGATGGACCCGTATTTGGCTATAACCGAAGCATCGAGAATAGCTAACGAGATTCCAAAGTACATGTTAGAGAGCGGTATGGAGATCCGTGTATTGATGCCGAAATTTGGTACTATTAACGAGCGCCGCCACAGGCTACACGAAGTTGTTCGCCTTTCAGGTATCAACGTAATCATCAATGACGAGGACTACCCTCTAGTAATAAAAGTAGCTTCATTGCCAGGTGCACGCCTACAGGTTTATTTCTTGGATAACGAAGATTTCTTTAAGCGTAAAATGGTATTCCACGACGAGGACAACAAGTTCTTCGACGATAACTCAGACCGTATGATTTTCTTCTGCAAAGGTGCATTGGAAACCGTACGCAAGTTTGGCTGGGCGCCAGATATCATCCACTGCTTTGGCTGGATGACTAGCTTGATACCTATGTATTTGAAAACTACTTACAAGGACGATCCTATTTTTGCCAACACCAAGGTTATATACTCAGTATTCAAGAACGAGTTTAACGAGAACTTGAAGAACGACTTTGCCAACAAACTGGCTATAAGCGAAGAGATAAGCAAAAAGCACATCGACTACTTTAAAAACGGCGACAATACCAGCCTTACCATTGGTGGTTTGGAGTTTGCCGATGGCCTAATAGTAGGCGAAAGTCTTGACGAGAAGGTGAGCAGCCACTTGAAGAAGGCAAAAGGCAAGCAGGTGCTTAAAATAACTGAGAACGAAGAGCAGCCGGTAAACATATTTGGCGAGTTCTATCAAAATATCTTGGCGAACTAAGCGTTTGTGGGTTTTATTAGTTTATTTGTGAAGTGATAACACATACGCTCAACTTGAAATCAATATTTGTACGTTATATAGCACCAGCAGTATTCTGTTGGTGCTTATTTTCTTTATCGGCATGTAAAGATCCAGCTATTGAGGACGATAGCCTACTTACCGACGATGATAACCTGAACTTAGGCAGAGATACTTTGTATGCCCAAGTGTATAACTTGTACCAAGAGCCACTTGGTAGCAACGGTGTAAGCACTGGTGTGCTGGCTAACTTTAGCGACCCTAACTTTGGCAAAACCCAAGCTGGTGTGTATGCACAAATAAGGCTTAGCAGCAACAATACCAACTTTGGTGTTAATGCCCAGTTGGACTCGGTAGTGCTTACCATGGCATACGCCGATAAGTACGGCAAGTTCGATATACCTGTAAATGTATCGGTATATGAGCTTGACCAAAGTTTGGTTGACTCTACAACATATTATACCAATTCAGCTTTTTCGGTTAAGCCTTCGGCTATTGGCGAGCGCATAGGTTTTACGCCCAATACTACCGATAGCGTATTGCTAAGCACTGGCCGCAAAATGCCTGCACACTTCCGTGTTACTTTGAACAACAGCTTCGGTAATAGGATAATGGCCGATACCACTAACCTAAAAGATAACGTAGCTTTTCTTAACTACATTAAAGGCCTATACATTACTACTACCAATACACCTGTAGGTAATGGCTTAGTTTATTTTACTCTTTCTTCATCTATATCGGGTGTTACGGTATATTACCATAACGATGCCGACGATTCGCTATCGCTATTTATACCTGTAAGCGGTGTAAGGGTTAACCACTTCGACCAAAACTATACTGGCACGCCAGTAGCTACATCGGTTAATAACCCTAACCCTGCTGGCGAGCCTAAGGCCTATGTGCAAGGTGGTGCCGGTGTGCGTAGCAAAATTGTGATAAGCGATTGGGATAGCTTACCTAAAAACATAGCTATTAACAAGGCTGAACTGGTACTTACACAAACTGCTGATGATACTAGCTATAGGGCACCTATATTGTTGGATCTATTTAGGATAGACGATGCGGGTAATGCACAGGTACTGGAAGATGAAGACCAAAGCTATTATGGTGGCACACGTGTAACCGAAACTGTGAACGGCGTAGCTTATGTACGCTACCGCTTCAATATTAAAAAGTACTTTCAGAAACTTGTGAGCGGCACCTATAACAATAATGGTTTCTACCTGCAGGTATTAGTAGGCAACTCGCACAGCGAGCGCGTAGTAATAGCCAACCCTGCAAACGACAATAATTACAAAATATCATTTATAGTAACCTATACAAAACTGTAAGTTTATGTGTGGAATAGTAGCATATATAGGTCCTCGCGAAGCATATCCGATATTGATAAAGGGCTTGAAGAGGTTGGAGTATCGTGGTTATGATAGTGCAGGTGTTGCACTACTTAATGGCGATTTGAACATATACAAGAAGAAAGGCAAAGTAAGCGACCTTGAGGAAGCCACCAAAGGCAAGGATACGCATAGCCACTTAGGTATGGGTCATACCCGTTGGGCTACACACGGCGAGCCGAACGATAAAAACAGCCACCCGCACGTAAGCCAAAGCGGCGATATAGCTATAATACACAATGGTATAATAGAAAACTACGGCACACTTAAAGAGGAGTTGATAAACCGTGGACACGAGTTTAAAAGCGATACAGATACCGAAGTACTCGTGCATCTAATAGAAGATGTGCAGCAAAACACTGGCGTAGCGCTTGATGAAGCTGTACGCTTGGCACTGCAGGAAGTAGTAGGGGCTTATGCCATTGTTATCATATCAAAGAACGACCCTACCAAAATGATAGGTGCGCGCAAAGGCTCGCCAATGGTAGTAGGTATAGGCGAAGACGGCGAATACTTTATAGCCTCGGATGCTACACCGATAATAGAGTACACTAAGAATGTTACCTATTTGAACGATGGTGAGATAGCATTTATAAAAGATGGAAAGCTATCGGTTAAAACCATTAACAACGTAGAGAAGACGCCATATATAGAAACACTTGAAATGAACCTAGAAGCCATTGAAAAAGGCGGCTACGAGCATTTCATGTTGAAGGAAATACACGAGCAACCACGCTCAATATACGATTCGCTACGTGGTAGGTTTAATCCTAATACGGGTTCTTTCGCTATGCGTAGTTTGAAGGAGTATGAAGGCAAAATAAAGAACCTAAACCGCATCATAATAGTAGGTTGTGGTACTAGCTGGCATGCTGGCCTGGTAGGCGAATATTTGTTTGAAGATATTGCACGCATACCTGTAGAGGTAGAGTATGCATCTGAGTTCCGCTACCGTAATCCGGTAATAAACGAAGATGACTTGGTGATAGCCATATCGCAAAGCGGCGAAACTGCCGATACCTTGGCAGCTATTGAGCTAGCTAAAGAGAAGGGCGCTACCATATTCGGCCTGTGCAACGTAGTAGGCAGCAGCATACCTCGTGCATCGCACGCAGGGGCTTACACCCACGCAGGCCCCGAAATTGGCGTGGCAAGTACCAAGGCATTCACTGCGCAGGTAAGCATACTTACATTATGGGCTTATGGCTTTGCCGAAATACGTGGCAAGGCTACCAAGGAGCAGCTGCGCAATGCCTTTGCCGAAATGGAAACTATACCAGATAAGGTAAAGAAAGCATTGGAGTGTGAAGCACAAGTAATAGAAATAGCCCGTACATTTAGCGAGGTACACAATGCGCTTTACTTAGGTAGGGGTTATGGTTTCCCTGTAGCGTTGGAAGGTGCACTGAAGCTAAAAGAAATAAGCTACATACATGCCGAGGGTTACCCTGCTGCCGAAATGAAGCACGGCCCTATAGCCTTGATAGATGAAAACATGCCCGTAGTAGTAATAGCCACCAAAGGCAACATTTACGAGAAAGTAATAAGCAACATACAGGAAGTAAAAGCGCGCAAGGGCAAAATAATAGCTATAGTAACTGAAGGCGATACCAAGGTGCGCGCCATGGCTGATTATACTATTGAGATACCTGAAACTAGCGAGTTTCTAGAGCCATTGGTATCTACCATACCATTGCAGTTGTTATCGTACCACGTAGCAGTAAACCGCGGCTGCAACGTAGACCAACCGCGCAACCTAGCTAAGAGTGTAACGGTAGAGTAGCCATCTACACAAATAATAACCAAAAAACGCAGCTCATACGGGCTGCGTTTTTTGGTTATGGCTACCTATCATAATTCCCACCCCTACAAAAATACTGTCGCTTCTGTTCGGCTTCGTTGTATCCCAGGCTTGCCGCTGTGCGCAGGTCGCTACAGGCTGCACTGTTGGCGTAAACTATTATGCGCGCCAAGGCGCGGTTGTAATAAGCCTTTGCATAGTTGCCATCTATATCTATGGCGTGGCTG
>JAFDYM010000441.1 GCA_018267435.1 Bacteroidota bacterium
ACGATGCCGCTTATAGGTGCATGTATGCGTGTTTTATTCAAGTTATCTTGCGCTTGCTTATATTGGGCTTCGGCACTGTTTACACTGTACGATGCTGCATTCAATTGCTCCTTGGCCGATTCATAATTGGCCTGCGCTTGGTCAAGCTGTAAACGCGCTGCTTCAAATTCTGCTTCCGATATTACTTTGTCTGTATGCAGTTGTTTGTTGCGGTCGAAGTTGCGCTGTGCTTGTTTAAAGGCTGCCTCAAGCTGTATGATGTTTGCCTTATTGCCCGATAGGGTTGACTTGAACTGGTTAACGCTAGCGCCCGCTTGGCTTACCACGCTCTCGTATATAGCAGGGTTAATAACGCAAAGCAACTGGCCAGCCCTTACGCTGTCGCCTTCTTTTACTAGTAGCTGTATTACCTCGCCCGATACTTCCGAGCTAAGCTTTACTTCGGTAGCAGGGTTTATTTTGCCACTGGCGGTTACGGTTTCTATTACGGTGCGTGGTGCGGCTTTATCTACTGCCACTTGTTCTTTATCGCCCTTGCCGGTCCAGCCTGCTTTTTTGCCTATTACGGCAAAAGCTATTAGCAGTACTACTACCGCAACTAATATGATGATGATTTTATTGCTCTTCATTTTACGTTTAATGCTTTACGGGGTTAGTTCAGCGTTATCTTTTTTCCTTTGTAGAAGTCAAGCACTTTAAGGCGGAACACATAAGTGTACTTTGCCTTTGCCATTTCCGATTCTGCCGCAGCTAAGGTATTCTTCGCTTGTTGTAGTTCAAACTCATTGCTCATACCCGAGCGGTAGCGCTTGTCCAGCATCTCCTGCGACTTCTGCGCCGACTCAAAGCTCTTCTTATTGGCGTAATAGCTTTCGGCGGCTATACGTGCATTGTTGTATGCTTGCTCTATATCTTGCCTCAAAGTGTTCTTGGCACTTTCAAGCTGTAGGGTGCGCAGTTGTGTTTGTAGCTTGGCATTGGCTAGGTTGGTAAAGCGCTGACCCTTGCCGAATATTGGTATGCTTAACTGAAAGCCAGCTATTTTCCTAAAGTTGTTGCCAAACTGATCGCCAACTGGAACTTTAGCATATTCCGATGGGGTAGTATATGGTCCAAATGGTGTTTGTATGGTGTCGTACTTGCTTACGCGTTGGTCTTGGCTAAAGTAACCCGTGCTAAGCTGTGTAAAGAATGATAGGGTAGGGCTGAAGTTGCCGAGAGCCATTTTGCGTTGCGCATCGGCGCTTTTTATGCGCGCCTGTGCACTAAGTATAGTTGGTTGGTTACCTACTGCGTAGTTGTATATACTGGTGCTGTTTTCACCTGCTACATTGGCTATATTTTCTACATCCACGTTAGGTATATCCAAGGCAAAGCCAAGCGTATCGTTTAGCTGTAGCAACTGCTTTAGCGTAAGTACCGATATATCATAAGCGCCTTGAGCATTGATGAGGTTGGCCTCATCGCGTGCTAGCTGTGCCTCCATTTGGTATATACTGTATTCAGGTAATACGCCGCTTTTTACGCGGCTTTCGGTATTTGCTTTTTGCGATGCACTTAGGTCGCGCTGCTTTTCCATTACACCTACTATTTCTTGGTTCAATAGTATTTGCAAATATGCCGATGATACCGATAATGCTATGTTATTCTGTGCAGCTTTGTAATCAAAGTCCGAAGCTATCAAATCATACTTGGCGCGCTGTATGTTATGTATCTGCTGCAAGCCCGTGAACAATGGCAGCGAGCCGGTAAGGCTTAACTGCGATGATTGCGAATTGCTTTCAACAAATGAATAGGTAACGGGGTTCAAGCTATTGCCAAAGTTGAAGTTGTACGATGCACTAGCGTCTACCTGCGGTAGCACATTCATCATACTTTGGGTTTTATCGTTCTTGGCTATTTGTGCGGTTATCTGTGCCTGCCTTACGTTTATGTTATGCGCCATGGCATAATCTATACATTGCTCTAGGGTCCACTTACGCGCTTCTTGTGCAGTGCTGCATAGCGCGGTCATCATTAGGCATGTAAAAACAAAAATGCGTGTAAGGTTCACAGCTGAAAAATTTGAAAGCCAAAGGTAGTAGATTTGAATAAATACTACTTTCCCTTCCAGCCGAAATGCTGTTCAATCCGCTTTTTCTGCTTTAAATGGTGGCGGAAGTGTATGTTGCACAGTTGTACCCACTCGGCGGTATTCAGCCAACCAAGGAATGGATGCCTAGTGCGCAGGCTGCTGTCGCTCTGTGCTATACGGTCAATATAGGCGTGTGCTAGCTGCTTTACTTCTTCTAGTTTCGCTATCAGATATTCCTTGCTTTCAGGGGCGCGGGGCTCTACCGCCACCTGTGTTGGCATCTTTACTTTTACGCTGGGCATGGTGCCGAATAGAAACACTAAATAACCCACCCAGTTTTTACTTTTGCCCTTTTCGGTTTTTTCGCCTGTAAGGCAGCGTTCTGCATTTTTAAAGAAGAAGCCCTTGGCGCTCATCCACAGGTGTATACCTACCTGCCCTATGCTCCAAGAAGTTTCCGATGGTTTTGCATTCAGTTGTTCAATGCTATACTGCTGCACTTCGGCAATCCAGTAATCGATTATTGCATCGGTACGTTTCTTTAATTGCTCTGCAGTCATGCTATATATATTGGTGCTTAATACGTTTCGCCGCTTAGTTGCTTTATTAGGTCTTGCTCTATAGTTACTTCGGGCTTCTCTACTATGCGGGCTACTTCCTTGCCGTCTTTATCGAACACTATTATTGTAGGCACGTACTTAATTTCGTACTTGCTAAGTATGTTGGCAGGTTCGGTTTTCTTCCTATCTATACCCCATATATCTATACGCGTACGGTCGAACTCAAGCTCATCTAACAGGTTAATAAGATGCGGTACATCTAGCTGGCTATCGCTGCACCAGGTACCCATTACTACCACTATCTTTTTATCGAGCAACAGGGGGCGCAGGCGCACCACAAAACTATCCTTGGGTTGGTACTCGTTATAGCCCAGTACAAACCACTTTTTAAATTCAGGGTCGCTTGTTAGTAGGGTTCTATCTATTTTGCCTACGTGCTCTTTGTTATACTCTTGGGCATAGCCCAATAATGTAAACAAAGTAAGTAGTAGCGGAATAATAAAACGGCGCACTGTTATTTCCACTTGTTGGTTACGCCTATAGTTTTGTGTGCCTCATCTACTTTGCGGTTTATTTGGCCTGTTATAATGTGGAAGTACATTACAAAATCTGAAGCTAGGCTGTAGAATGGATACTTGAAGGTAGCTGGCCTGTTCTTCTCCAACACAAAGTGGCCCACCCATGCAAAACCATAACCCGCCAATGGCAATGCCAATAGCAACCACCAGTTCTGCGTAACCAATGCCGCTATAAAAAAGCCGATAACCAAGGTAGTACCAAAAAAGTGGAACGACCTGTTGATAGGCCTAGCATGCTCGGTAAGGTAGTAAGGGTAGAAATCCCAAAAGGTGGTATATACTTTCTCGGTACTCATGGTGCGTCGGTTTTTGTTTGTTGTATAAATATAGTGTTTCCGCTAAAAGTAGAAATAGGCAAGGCAACAAGTTACGAGAGCCTAAGTAAAGCTATAACTCGGCTGGTGATTTGATTCATGAGCTATGCCAAGGAGAACGAAATGACCCTTTGAAATATTTTAACACCCTATGTATACAACATTGTGCTTTTCTGCGTTTACTTTGCATAACAAAGCACTTTAAGTATGACGGAAGAATTGGACCAATTACAGCAAATACAGCAGATACGCAGCATGATGGAGAGGTCGTCGCGCTTTATATCGCTAAGCGGTTTGGCTGGCGTGTTTGCAGGTATATTTGCACTAATAGGAGCAGGAGCCTTCTATATGTTTATACATAGCAAGTTCAATTCGCGCTATGCACAGTTGGCGCAGGTAATACCTGTAGAAGTAGACTTAAGTATTATCCAGTTTGTAATACTGGACGCCGCAGCAATACTTTTCTTCTCAATAGTATTTGCCATATTTTTTACCACGCGCAAAGCGCGCAGCATGGGCCAAACTATATGGGATGTCACCGCACGTAGAATGATATTTAGTCTTGCGCTGCCACTAGTAACAGGAGGCGTATATTGCTTGGTATTGTTGAAGTACCATTGGTTTGGATTGATAGCACCAACTACGCTTGTATTTTATGGCTTGGCATTGGTAAATGCCGGTAAGCATACCCTTGATGAGATAAAGTACCTTGGCATATCGGAAATAGTGTTGGGCATAATAGGTTTGTTTTTTATTGGCTACGGAATTACCCTTTGGGTGATTGGCTTTGGTATATTGCACATTATTTATGGCCTTATGATGTACGCACGGTACGAGGCTAAACCACAAGAGAAGAAGTATTGGTAAAACTTTACCCCGCAACATTGTTGCATGCTGAGATGATGATATGAAGGATGTGATTGACAAGCTGAACAAGGCTTTCGAAAACCGCATACGGTTAGGTATTATGAGCGCGTTAATGGTTAACGAGTCGGTTGACTTTTTGACCTTTAAAGAGCTGCTAGATGTAACCGATGGCAACTTGGCTAGCCACGTATCGGCACTAGAAAAGGCAGAGTATATAGCCGTGAAGAAGGAGTTTGTAGGTAAGAAAACAAAGACATCGTACATAGTAACCACCTTGGGTAAGAAAGAATTTATAGCACACCTAAATGCCCTTGAAAAACTGGTAAAGCAGAATAGGAAATTGACCTAATACGTAAAGCATATTTTTTTGTCCTTTAACTTTGAAATGCAAAGCACTTTTATGAATCCCGCAATCAATCACCTCCGATTTAGAATCCGTTTCGCGCTGGGCTTTTTTATAGTAGCCCTGTGCCTAAGCGGCGCCACCGCCATACCTGTAGAAGAACAACTGAACCTAGGCCTGCCCATGCTAGATGCCACAGGCAATATGTATCAGCTTTTAAGCGAGGTGCTGGCAGCCGTACAATACACCAAGCAGCACTATCCTTTTCTGCTATACGGCTATGATTGGCTTGCCTTCGCACACTTTGTAATAGCAGTAGCTTTTATAGGGCCGTACATCAACCCTGTGCGCAATATATGGGTGCTACAATTTGGTATGATAGCCTGCATGATGGTGCTTCCTTATGCCCTAATATTTAGCACCCTGCGCGGTTTACCGTTGTGGTGGTGTGCTATCGATTGCAGCTTTGGTGTAATAGGCATAATGCCGCTATACTACTGCTACAGCAAAGCCAGAGAGATGGAAGCACTGCTGCGCTACGATTTTCAAAATGTAATATTTTAAAACATAACCTAAAATGCATACTAACCAATATAAAAACACCCTTCGCCAACTTGGCCTACTAACTGCTTTTTGTGTACTGATGCAAGCCGTGCGTATGTATGGCACCAACAGTATCGGCTTTATCTTCTTGCCTTATAATTTGTTTCTGGCATGGCTACCCTTGCTGTTTAGTTTGTACATGCACCGAAGTACAAAGCCAATGGTAATGGCAGTGCTGTTTGTGCTTTGGCTATTGTTCTTCCCCAATGCACCATATATTATTACCGACTTGCTGCACCTAAAGCCCCGCGCAGCATTCCCGCATTGGTACGATACTATGCTGATGTATACCTTTGCATTTACTGGTTTGCTAGTGGGTATGCTATCGGCATTGATAGTGTACGATAAGCTAAATCAATATTATAGCAAGACTGTGGCTAGAAGCATCATTATGTTCAGCATGTTGGCTAGTGGCTATGGTATATTCCTGGGCAGGTTTTTAAGGTGGAACAGTTGGGATGCGTTCTTTAATCCGTTACACATATTGGCTGATACCGTACACCGCATAGCTAACCCGCTTATGTATCCTCGTACATACGGAGTAACCTTGGTAGTAGGTGGCTTGCTATGTATTACTTTTCTGTTTTTTGAATCGATGGTGAACCGCGATACAATAAATACAATAGAACGCGGATAACGCAGATAACACGGATAGTGAAGGATATGTTTAGGCATTATTGCTAGAATTATATCTAGCTTGTCACTACACTGTTCCCCCTCTATTACTTGTAAGAGAGGGGGCTAGGGGGTGAGTTTTTTTTTTATAACAGTAAAGCGTCCACAGGCTG
>JAFDYM010000442.1 GCA_018267435.1 Bacteroidota bacterium
ACTTGTACAGCAGTTTAAAGAAATGGGCTTATAGTAAATTGTTATAAGCAATACGAGAAAAGGAGGGGCGTACGGCTTCTCCTTTTTTGTTTGTACAACTAAAACTATCTTTACAGTAATATGAAGTCGGTAACATTTACAAGCAACGACCAACAAAAGCTAGATCTGCTAACACAACTAGCTAAAGAAATTGGCGTGCAAGTAGTGCAACACTATGATGGCACTAGTGATGACAGCGCCGATACCGTAAGCGAAGCCAACGAGCCATACACCAAAACACTTGTAGATGTAAGTGAAGAAAAGCGCGGCAAAAACGGCGACTACCACTTGCCTGGCCCACCACCAAGCACTGAAGATTTGGAGGCATGGTTAGATGATAGTGAGGAAGGGGATGAAGAATATACCATAGAAGAAGTACTGGCTTATGTAAGAAAGCATCTAGATGAACTGCCGAAAAAGAATGCTGACAAAAACATAAAACACTAGCAGCCCGTTGATTAAAATCAACGGCAACGAATTACCCATTCTTGCTATAAAAAGACAGTTCGTTGCCGTTCACTTCAGTGAACGGAATAATAAGGTTCACCTCCGCACCCTCTGCGCGCAGCACTTCCTATCAATCATACTTCTAACTTCTAAAATCCAACTTCTATATCTGTTCTATCTGCCTTGCTACCTTCGATAATATTTCGAACACCGTTTCTGCCATTACGTTCTCGCTATCCAGCGTTGGGTTTATTTCGGTAAACTCCAAGGCGCACACGCGCTCGTTCTGCACCAGTTCTAAGATTATATCGGCAGCCTCGCGCTCGTTTATACCTCCCTTTACAGGTGTGCCCGTACCGCGAGATATGGTTGGGTCCATACTATCTACATCGAACGATACATATACCTTATCGCAAGGCGCTAGGTACTTCATAGCCTCTCTACAAACCTTGGTTACACCTGTTTTGCGTATCTCGCTGGTGGTAAAGTTCTTCACCTTGTTCTTCTTTAGCAGGTAACCTTCTTGTTCCTCAAAGTCGCGCATGGTCATAAACAGCAAGTCACGGTAGTCGAGCTTCGGGCTTATGTCGCCCACGTTCTTTAGGCGCTCCCATAGCTCTATGGTTTCATAGTCCAGGTCGTTTACCTTGTTCTCTATGTTATCCTCGCCTAGTACGCTTGCTAGCGGCATACCGTGCATATTGCCGCTGGGGCTGGTGTATGGGCTATGCATATCGGCGTGCGCATCTATCCATATAGCACCCATACGGCTATCGGGGTAGGCCATTTTTATACCGCTGATGGTACCACCCGCATTGCTGTGGTCGCCACTGATGATGATGGGAAATTTGCCGTCCTTCAGCGAGTCGCGCACGGCTGCGCCTATGCGTTCGTACATTTTTATTACGCTGCGTATACGCTTGGCATATCGACTTTCTACCACGCCATAAAGGGCGGCATTGTCGTCGGGTATGTTTATGCTTCGTCGGGTTCTAAAAAAGGTACTGCGGAAGTCCAATGCCGCAATCTTTACGGCGTCTACGCCTAGGCTGGCACCGCGCGTACCTGCGCCCACCTCGCTCTTTACCTCGATGATTCTGATCTGCCTTGTTTTTTTCATTGTCGGTGTGTTTTTTAACAAGCAGCCAAATTTTACAGTTGATGAGGCACAGATGTGCCTCATTTACAATTATTTAGCCTTTACTAAATTGATTTTCTTCTCTCTCCCCAAGCATGGCCACCAAGGGTGGATTGCCCGTCGGCCTTGCCCCGTTTCTGTTCCTATCCGGCAAGGTCGATAAAATTATTCTATATGAAAGAATGAACGGGATGCAGTTCTTCCTATCTTAGTTGCTAAATTATTCATTATCCGCTAATAGCCAAACACCCCTTTTTCTATGGCCGACAACAAGAAATACATTTTAGCGCTTGACCAAGGCACCACCAGCTCGCGCTCTATTTTGTTCGATGAACAAGGCGCAATAGTAGCCACCTCGCAAAAAGAATTCACGCAGATATTCCCTACGCCAGGCTGGGTTGAGCACGACCCCGAAGAGATTTGGAACTCGCAACTATACACTGCTAAAGAGGTAATTAAAAAGGCGGGCATAACACCTGGCCAAATAGCCAGCATAGGCATAACCAATCAGCGCGAAACCACCGTAGTGTGGGATAAAAAAACAGGCGTGCCTATACACAATGCCATAGTGTGGCAAGATAGGCGCACGGCCGATATATGCAACACGCTGAAAAAGAAAAAGGATTTCGAGAAATATGTGCGCGACAACACGGGCTTGGTTATCGACTCGTACTTTAGCGGTACAAAAATTAAGTGGATACTAGACAATGTAAAAGGTGCGCGCAAGCGTGCCGAAAGCGGCGAGCTATTGTTCGGCACCATTGATAGCTGGCTGGTGTGGAAGCTGACCGATGGTAGCCTGCACATAACCGACTACAGCAATGCATCGCGCACCATGCTGTTCAATATTAAAAGCCTGAAGTGGGATAACAAACTGCTAGACGCTATGGGCGTGCCTAGCCTAATGTTGCCCTACGTGGTAGATAGCAGCCGCATATACGGCTTTACGCACCGCGGCGTGTTCGATGTAGAAATACCGATAGCCGGCATAGCAGGCGACCAACAGGCGGCCCTTTTCGGGCAGACCTGCTTTAGCCCCGGCATGGCCAAAAATACCTACGGCACGGGCTGCTTTATGCTAATGAACACAGGGCCTAAAATGGTAAAGAGCAAGCACGGCCTGCTTACCACCATAGCATGGGGCCTAAACGGCAAAGTGGAGTATGCGCTTGAGGGTAGCATATTTATAGCAGGTGCGGCAGTACAGTGGCTGCGCGATGGCCTGAAGGTGATAGACAAGAGCAGCGATAGCGAGTACCATGCCACGGCGGTAAGCAGCAGCGAGGGCGTGTATGTAGTGCCTGCCTTTGCGGGCCTTGGTGCGCCCTATTGGGAAATGGAAGCGCGCGGCGCCGTGTTTGGCCTAACGCGCGGTACCAGCAAAAACCACTTTGTGCGCGCAACGTTAGAAAGCCTTGCCTACCAAACCAAGGACGTACTAAGCGCCATGGAGCAGGACAGCGGCATTAAGCTAAAATCATTACGCGTAGATGGCGGCGCTAGCAACAACAACTTCCTGATGCAGTTTCAGGCAGATATGCTAGCCGTACCTGTTGACCGACCCGGCGTAACCGAAACCACCGCCCTAGGCGCAGCCTACCTGGCAGGCCTAGCAGTAGGCTACTACAAAAAGCCCAACATCCTAAAACAATGGAAGCTAGACAAACAGTTTAAACCCCTAATGAAAGCACCCGACCGCACCAAGCTATACGCAGGCTGGCAAAAAGCCGTAAAGCTGACGATAGGTTGGGGGGCGAAGTAGGTTTTTCAAAATTTATTTCGATAGAAATGCTAGACTTTAAATGCCCTTTCTGTCTCGTAACTTTTGCCAATTTAAGTAGTTTCAAGCACCACCTTCAGAGATCTCATCAAGATATGTCTTCTGAAATGCGTTTGAATGCATATAAGCTGGCCACAATACCCATGCCCAAAGAGATAGGAAAGAGCCGTAAGAGTGTAAATAGGATAAGGAATGAACAAAAACAAAAGTTTATTTCCGAGGTCAACACAGCTTTAAAAGCGAGTGCTCCTAAGAAGAAAAAATCACTAGCCAAGAAAAGAAAAATATACATAAAGTACTCTCATTTCGAGTCAAACAGAAGCAAACATTGATAGCATATGGACACTATAAAAGATTTTTTTAAACATATAAATGTTCGACTATCCAGCCCCCTTATATCTTCATATCTAATATCTTGGTTGGTTTTCAATTGGTCGGTGCCAATCGCATTAATATTTTATACGCAAAAAGAGTTGGTTGGGCTAGGATATGATGGCTACATAGACTTCATTTCTAAAAAAGTTACAAATGCGTCAGGATTAGGTTGGCCAATATTAATGGCAGTTTTGTATACGCTATTAAGCCCTGGGTTGAGTATGTTAGTTAAAGCATTACAAACATACTTCGACAAATGGAGTGATGATTGGAATTTGAACATTTTAAAGGCAAGCAAGATTTCAATCGACAAGTATTTGGGACTTCGTTCAGCATTAATTCAAAGAGAAGAAACTCTTGTAAAAGTTATTGAAAAAGAGTCTTCTGTTAGCGAGGAGTTAGAAAGGTTTAAGTCTTTGTACTATCAAACATTAAATGAAAATGAAACTTTAAATAAGCAGCTTACAAGTTATAATAATCTTCAAGGAAAGTATGATGCAATAAAGGGCCAGGTAGTAAATTTAGATTCTTTGGAAGAAATATTTAAAGGTACATGGATATGGGAGTTTAATTTAGTGCAAGGAACGGTTTCCGAACCGCATATGGGATTTGAGGATATCTTCATAAATGGAGATCAGTATTACGCACATAATACTATAAGGTTTTCTATTAGAAATATCAAGCACTTCAAGGCAGGCGAAGTGCTGACTTTTTACAAGAAGAAATTAGATCAGCCAGATTTCAACAATAGCGTAATACTTATCAAAGCAGGCATGAACCTATGGATTGGCACCGAAACTACTTCAGATGGAAATTTTGGTTATATAAGGGTGTACCCCAAGGATAGAAATAAATTGCCGACTCATTTTCCTTTAATGATACCACGCCTTCAATCTGAAGATTTTGTGGAAGTAGCAAAGTACTTCTCTAAATTTAAAAACGAAATGCAGGCAGTAAAATTTTAAGTGCTCCCCGTTCTTCCCAGTGTTGCGCAGCACAACTCGGAAGTATAAATAGCGCGGAGTGTTTTACTCCGCTTACAGGCAGCCAATAAATGTCCCACTTTCCTAAGCCTCCTCTCAACGACAAAATAATGGGCGCAATACAGCGCTAGCGCCATGCACCTAAAAACAACAAAGCCCATCCTTTTACGGACGGGCTTTGCTGTAATTATTGAAACTTAGGAATGTGATTACAAAGAGGCAGTCAATACTGCTGCGCGGAAGAAGTCTGCACCTTCGCTGTTCAAGGCGTTTACATATTCGGTACCGTTAATGTTGAACACGATAGCGCCGCCTGTTTTAGTAAGGTATATAGTACCTGCTACTATTTCGGTATCGTGTACTTTGCAGCTTATGCTTGCTGCTGGTTCGCCTGCTGGCCTAGCCACGTTTACATCGGTAATATAGCTTTGTAGGTAGCTGGCTGCTATGCTTACGCTGCCGCTGTTGTTGTCTATTAGGCTTACTTCGGCATTTGTGCTGGCAAATACCATAGTGTTATATACTGGTGTAGGAAGAGC